>WOYR01000088.1 GCA_011620705.1 Microbacteriaceae bacterium
GACCTCTCACCCGACGGCCTGACAGCGGCGCAGTACGAGGCGGCGCTCGCCGAGCGCGGAAAAGCCAAGCTCGAAGAGACGTGCAAGGTCGAGTACGGCGAGGCGGACGTGAGCGCCCCGCTCGAGCCTGGTAGCCTCGCCTACTATGACGCCGGGCTGTGGGCGGCCGAGATGGAGGTCACCGAGGCCACCGAGGTGCGCGAGGGTGGCATGCGCAAGTACACCGCCACGCTCGGCTGGCGTGAGCCGTCGGTGTGGCAGACGGTCGCTCGTGTGGCCGCTGGTGTCACGAACATCGACGGCGGGAACGTCCACGTCGTGGGGGCGGTTGGAGAACCGGCATTCGCCAACTCGTGGGTCAACTATGGCGCCACCTCGCCGGTGCAGTTCTACCGCAACGCGCTCGGGGAGGTCGTGTGCAACGGAGCGGCCAATGGCGGCCCGATGGGCTCGATCGCGTTCGTCCTCCCAGTCGGGTTCCGTCCTCCGGCGGCCCGCTGGTTCCCCGGCACGCAGGTAGCCACAGCGGCCACCGGCGCGGTGTACGTGACTGCGGCGGGTGAGGTGAAGCTCTACGCCATCTCTGGCGGGAGCACGGCCTCAGGCGTGTCACTCGACGCAGTACGCTTCAGCGCGGCGTATGGTGACACGCGTGGCACAGTAGCATTCGGGAAAGGTGGCGTGAGCATGACACCTGAGCACTATGCGGCGACAGTCCGTCGGCAAGTCGGTGACCGGTACGTCCTCGGCGCCGAAGCCTCGCCGACCAACCCCGATCCGCACGTGTTCGACTGCTCGGAGCTCGTCGAGTGGTCCTATGCACAAGCGGGCGTCAGTATCCGTGACCTGGCCGCATGGCAGTACATCGACACCATCCCCGTCACGGACGCGCCACGGATCGGTGATCTCGTCTTCCTCGCGAACAACAGCACGCGTCCGAACAACATCGGCCACGTCGGCATCTACGTCGGCGACGGGCAGATAGTCGAGGCGAAGGGATCGGCGTACGGCGTCGTCCTCTCGAGCCTCACGACCTGGGAGGCGAAATCGACGTACGCTGGAATGCGCCGGTATCCGGCCTTCACCGCAGCGATGCAAGGAGGCGAGGACGTGAAGGTCATCGAAGGCGCTCCTGGGCGCGTGTGGAGGCTCGTGCGGGGTGACGATCATCGGTGGCGTTCGGACACCGCTGGAATCAATGCGGCCATCGCGGCTGACTTCGGCTTCGAGGACAAGGCCTTCGAGCTGCACGGCTCCATCCCCGTCCACTCGCTGACCTCACCAGCGGGTACGTCGCTGCTCACCACTGACCCCGCAGAGGTCGCCGCGCTCGTGGCCGAACGCTGGACAGACGACGGCGTCATCGGCGGCGCTGGAGTGGGCGGGGTGCCGGTCTATCGGCTGGCGAAGGGGCTCTACCACATGCACACGGCGGACCCCGCCGAGCGGGCCGCGCTCCTGAAGTCCGACTGGGCTGACGAGGGTGTCGGCTTCTACACCGGCGTCCCCGCGCCTTCGGGCTCGGAGCCGGTCATCGCCGCGAAGGCCGCCAGATACGACGTCATCGCCTCGATCACTGCGGAGCCGCTGTGAACCTGACCACGATCATCGCCGTCAGCGGGCTTGTGGGGGCCGTCGCTGGCACTGTGGGCACGCTCGTGGCCGCCAGGTACACCTGGCGCAAGGACAAACGTGAGACGGCCGATGATGACCGCGAGGCGGACGCGGCGGCGGACCGTGCCGCTGACCGGCTCGTCGGATTACTGAAAGACGCCAACAAGATCGAGATCGAGAACGAGCGCATGAAGTACGAGCTCAAACTGAACGACGCGATCTCGAAGCTCAAGCAGCAGCATAAGCACCAGCTCGACGAGATGCGCACGAGCCTCGTGGCCGAGATGCAGCGGCAGATCGAGGAAGCGTTCGACGTCTACGGCTGCGAGGCCGCCGCGACCGGCTGCGAGAACCGCGTAGCCAGGGTACGGCCGGCAGGGAGCCCGAGCATCAGCATCTGAGAGATCCCCCTCTTGCGAGCCCCGGCGATTCAGTTCCCCCTGGCGCCGGGGCTCGCGGGTCCCGGCGCCTACTCCCCTTTGGCGCACCGTGGGCAGCGGTCGTACTGCGTGTCGTAGAGTGTCTCACAGACCGCGCACCGCCGCTGGGGAATGGTAACAGCCGGCGGTGCTGCTTGCTCGGCTTTCCACGCCGCCAAGATCTTCGGGCGTGTGATGAGGTACAGCGGCAGCACCACGATCCACAGCAGGAGCGTGCCGAGCGTCCAGACAGCCGCGGAGGTGTCGGCCATTCCTCCTAGCTTGTGCTTTCCCGCGTCGAGATGCGACGCATCGAGCGCGACGAGGATCGTAGACCCGATCACGATGAACCACAAGAAGCCGCTCATGTCGCTGTTCATGAAGTGCCCCCCCTCAGCCGGTTGACCTAACGCTAACACATGGCTAAGGCCCGTGTCAGATGCTGCGAGCAGTATAGGGCCCCCGGGCCAACTAGAGAGGGGCGCTCGCGTGAGGGACATCTACGAGGAAGCCGCTGATATCGCCGGGGTGCCTGACGAGTTGCGCCGGGCGGTGATCGCCGAGGCGAAGGCGGCCCATCTCGACGTCCTGCGCACGGTGGCCGACCGCATGCACGAGCTCCTGATGGGGCGTCTGGCACGAGATGGCAAAGAGGGGCGATAGGTGCCGCCGCGTTCCGCGCTGCGTGGTGTCGAATCACCGCAGGTCAGATGGCGGAGGGGGTGGGATTCGAACCCACGAGACCCTTGCGGGCCTACTGGTTT
>WOYR01000275.1 GCA_011620705.1 Microbacteriaceae bacterium
TCGGTCCCTGTCCCGGAAACGATCGTTTGCGGCACGGCCACGATCGCGTCGCTCGGGAGGCAGGATGAACGACGCGACCGCGTCCGCGCAACCAGAGACGCGTGGCAACCAGGGGCAGGTGTCCCCCGTTCGAGCGCAGCGCCCATGTTGGCTTGATCCATCCTCGTTCTCCGAGACGGCTGAGAATCACCCACGTAAGCAATGGGAAGCGGGCCGCAAAGCGCCACTTGGACGTCGGCGGCGCGCCGTCGCGGGTGCTGTGCTCCTCGCATCCGCGGGGCTCATGGGGGCAGGTACCGCCGTCGCCCACGCTGACGCCACCGGCGCACTTCCTGGTACTGCAACGTGTCTTCGCAGACGCCGTACCTGACCAGGGGCAACCCGAACCTGTCAAGACGTCGGGCTGCGCCTGGAACTGCACGGGGTGCGCATACAAGGAGTATGTGCAGCTGCACCGTTCGGAGGGCTTCACCAACCCCGACGCTCTTACGCTGAGAACTCAACTGGGGCCTCATGCCCAAGAGCCTGACGAGCGACTTTCGCGTTGCCAGCGGGCTCCTACCCGGTGAGGCATTCTCAGAGCCCCCCGCGCCGCGCCTCAGCCGGCCTTCGCGGGCTCCTTGATGTCCATCACGATCTTGCGCGGGTTGAAGTTCTCTCCCGGGTCGACCGCCTCGAACAGCCCGCGCATGACGGCGACGCCCTCCGGCGAGATGTCCTGCTCGAGCCATGGCGCGTGCTCGAGGCCGACGCCGTGGTGGTGCGACAGCGATCCGCCGTTGTCGATGAAGGCCTGCTGGATGGCGCTCTTCACGACGTTGTACTCGCCGATCGGGTCGTCCCCGAAGACGAACGAGAAGGTGAAGTAGAGGCAGGCGCCGGAGTGGTACGAGTGCGACAGGTGGGACATGAGCCAGCCCTTGATGCCGATCTCGTCGAAGGCCTTGTCAGCCGCGGCGCCCACGGCGTCATGCAGCTGGTTGACCTTCGACCACGGCATCGCCGACTCGGACACATCGCCCGCTGCGCCCCGGTCGAGCAGGAAGTCGCGCAGATAGGGCGTGTCGAACTTCTTCTGGTCGTAGAGCACGCCCGGTCCCTTGCCGACACCCATGCCCCCGTGCTTCTTGACGATCTTGTCGACCAGCTTCTTCTGCCGCTTGGCGTACTTCTCCTCACCCTCGAAGCCGATGAAGGAGAGGCAGATGTCGTCGAGATTCCAGCGCTTGCTCTTCATGAGCGTTGGCAGCACCGTCTCGGCCGCGAACTTGTCGAAGCCATGGCGCTCGCTGCTGGTGGCCAGCGAGAAGCCGGTTTCGCGGGAGTCCGAGATGCGGGTGATCGATGGATGCGCGTCGCTCTCGGCGATCTCCTGCATGGCGGCGGTGCCGGCCTCCCAGTTCGGGAAGAAGTAGCCGTAGACGTCGCGCCTGGCCGGGGTGCGGTGCACCTGCACCGTCGCCTCGGTGATGATGCCGAGTCGGCCCTCAGAACCCACGATCATCTCGCGCACGCTCGGCCCGGTGGATGAGCTGGGGATCGGGCGGATCACCAGGATGCCGCTGCGCCCCGGGCCGCTGGGCCTGACCACGCGCAGCCCGCGCACGATGTCGGCGATGTCGCCGTACTTGTCGGACTGCATGCCCGAGGAGCGCGTCGCGATCCAGCCGCCGAGGCTGGAATGGGTGAAGGAGTCGGGGAAGTGCCCGATCGTCCAGCCCCTGGCGTTCAGCTGCTCCTCCAGGTCCGGCCCCAGCGCGCCCGCCTGGATGACCGCGAGACCGGATTGCTCGTCGATCGAGATGAGTTCGCGCATCCGTCCCATGTCGAGGGAGAGGACCACCCGCGACTCGTCGGACCGCGGCTCGAGGCTGCTGGCGATGTTGCTGCCGGCGCCGAAGGGGATGATGACGGCATCCGCCGCGACCGCCGCGTCGACCACCTTCTGCACCTCGGCCTCGTCGGCCGGATACACCACGACATCGGGGGTGCGCTCGATCCGGTTGGTGCGGATCCTGATCAGATCCCGGATGCTCTTGCCGTAGCAGTGCACGACGCGTTCCATCTTGTCGGTCGTGACATTGTCCTCCCCGACGATGCTCGCGAGAGCGCCGACGAAGGCCGGATCGGCCAGCGACGGGGCGACCGTCAGCTTGTCGAAGTCCGGCATGCTGACCACCGGGGCCGTGTGCAGATCGAGTCCGACGGCCTCTGCCACGAAGGGCGCGAAGGCGGGCTTGTCCTCCCAGTGGAACCCGACGCCTTCGACGCCCCACCCCCACCATTTCATGTGCTGCACCTCGGTCATGAGACTTCTCCCTCTGAGTTGCGCTCCGGCGACTTGGTGCCCAGGATACGGGCGGAATGCTTCTCCATCATTCCGGCGATCACGTCCCGGACGCGCGCCATGAACTCGTTCGGTTTCTCGCCATCATTCGCCCGCATCGGTGCGCCGAACACGACTCCGAGCGGCACGCCCATCTTCGGCCAGCTCGAGCCGCGCGGGTGAGCCTGGTGGGCGCCGATGATCGCCACCGGCAGGACGGGGACCCCCGTCGCGCTGGCCAGCGCCGCGCCACCCGGCTTGAAGTGACCCAGCTGTCCGTCCTTCGAGCGCGTGCCCTCCGGGAACAGGAGCACCGGAACGTCCTGCTGCAGCAGCATCCTGGCGTTGAAGTTCCGCTGGTTCCGCGGGCTGCGGTCCACCGGGAAGGCGTTGAAGAACAGGGCGGTCAACCCGCGCCGCCACCAGACGTCGAAGAAGTAGTCCCCTGCGGCGCCGGCGGCGAGGTAGCGGGCGAGCGGGCGGGGCAGCGCGCCCATGATGAGCGGCGCATCCAAATGGCTCGAATGGTTGGCGATGACCACGAACGGCCGCGTGAGGCCCTTCAGCTTCTGACGGTCGACGACCGTGACCTTCTCCATGCCCCAGACGACACCCTTCAGGATGCCGCGCTGGGCGACGAAGCGCGCGACCGCCTGACTGCGCGAGGTGAAGCGATTGCGCGGCGTCTTGTCCGGCATGCGCCTCCTTCCTGACTTCGGTACTTCATCGTTCGGAGCCTGGGTCATTGTTCGGCTGCGTTGCTTCGACTCAGGCTAATCCTGCGCGAGACCGCCCGCACCGTGGCATCGGGCGCATGCTTGAGCAACCAGGAGAGGAAACGGTACCGGACCGCCGGTATGGAGATCACCCGATCCTTGTCCACATCGCGCAGGCACTCGCGCACCACGAGTTCGGGCTCCAGCCACAGGAAGTCCGGAATCCCACCGCGCCCCGCCTCACCCTTCGTCGTCCCGGCGCGCTGATGGAACTCGGTGCGCACCCAGCCCGGCATGAGCGCCGTGACCGTCACCCCGGTCCCGCGCAACTCGTTCGACAGGCTCTCGCTGTAGACGCGCACCCAGGCCTTGATCGCCGAGTAGCCGCTCAGGGTGAGCTGGCCGTTGATGCTCGCGACGTTCACGATGGCTCCTGCGCCCCGCTCCCGCATCGCAGAGGCAGCGGCGCCACCCAGCACCAGCACCGCCCGCACCATCACGTTCAGCGCACGGTCGTGCTCGGCGGCGTCCGGATCGGCGAGGCGGCTGGTCAGCCGGAAGCCGGCGTTGTTGATCAGGTAGTCGATCGGATGCTCCCGGTCGCGCAGCCGAGCCGCCACCTTCCCGGTGTCCTCTGGCTGCGCCAGGTCGGCCTTCAGGATCTCGACCTGCCGGCCGAGCCCGCGCAGTTCGGCGGCCATCGCCTCCAGGCGCCCCGCATCGCGGGCGACCAGCACGACATCGTGGCCGCGGGCGGCGAGCTGACGCGCGAATTCGGCCCCGATGCCGGATGTCCCGCCCGTGACCAGAGCAGTTCCCATGGGCGTTACGATACGGTGCATCCGAGCACCGTTCCCTTCGCGGGCGGCTTCGCCCGGACCAGGAAAGGCAGCCACCTCATGACTTCGCGCAGCCCGCATTTTGAAAGCTCCGCCGAGTTCGTCGCCGAGGAGATCGCCTTCGAGCCGCCGCTGACCGACGGGCGATCGCTCGAGGACGGCGCCTTCGATGTGCGCGAGTTCGCCCGGACGGCCCACGGCAGCCACCGCGGCGAACTCGACCTCGAGCAGGTGGCCGAGTCCGGGCTGAGCGTCGACGCGGTCCGGCTGCTGCGGCTGCTGCGCGACCTCGAGCGATCCACGATGCAGCGCATGCGCAACCTGCTCGTCACGGCCACCCACAAGGACGCGCGGGTGACCGCGTTCCTCAGCACATGGGCGTTCGAGAAGTTCTGGCTCGCCGACGCGCTCGACGCCGTGCTCGAAGCCACCGGCGACGATCTGGACTCCTCCGCACCGGCGGGCGGGCTCCGCCGCGCGGCGGCGGAGCGGAAGGAGCGGCGCGGTCCGGTGATGCGGGCCATCCAGGGCAACATCGACGGGCCGCAGATCGTCGCGGCGCATGTCGCGACCGGCCTCGTCGATGAGTGGATCACCCAGGCGGCCTACCGCAGGCTGGGCGAACTCGCCACCGGGCTGCATTCGATCATCGAACTGATCAACGGGATCAAGGACCGCCACATCGCCTTCCTGGCCGAGGAGGCCAAGCGCCGGCTCGCGGCCTCCGCGAAGGCGCGCAGGCTTGCCGTCCGTGAGTTGAAGAACATGGTCTGGCCGGTGGGCGCCGTCGAGCACTCCGACGACGACCGCACCTTCTTCGACCGGACCGTGTTCGGCACGCCGGGCGGGCGCGCGGAGGTCTCGCGCATCCAAGGCCTGGTCGCCGCTCTCCCCGGACTCGCCTCCATCGCCCCGACCATTTCTGCGAGACTCATTCCGTGACACCGAAGCGAGGCACAGCCGATCTCGGCCGGGCCCATGTCTTCCTGACCGGAGCCACGGGTTTCGTCGGGCAGGCCGTGCTCGAACGACTGCTGTCGGCGCATCCTGAGACCACGATCTCGATCCTGGTCCGCACCAAAGCGGGCGAGGACACCCGGGCGCGCGTTGCCGAGCTCCTCACCAAGCCGGTGTTCCAGTCCTGGCGCGACAAAGTCGGTGACGCGGCCGTCGAGAAGGCCGCCCGTGAGCGGGTGCAGATCGTCGAGGGCTCGATGGGATCGATCCCTGCGCTCCCGAAGGACCTCGACGTCGTCATCCACTCCGCATCGATCGTCTCCTTCGATCCCCCGATCGACGAGGCCTTCGACACCAACGTCAACGGCGCCGTCAATCTCTACGAGCGCCTGCTCGAGGCGGGAGGCGACCCTCGGGTCGTCCACGTCTCCACCTGCTACGTCGGGGGCATGCGCAAGGGCGTCGCCCCCGAGGCCCGCCTCGCCCACGATGTGGACTGGCGGGCCGAGTACGCCGCCGCCAAGGCCGCGCGCGGTCGCGCCGAGATCCTGTCGCGGGACCCCGACCGGCTCAGGGGCTTCATGGATGCCGCGCTCGCCCAGCACGGCAAGGAGGGCCCGCAATCCGTCGCCAGAGCCAGCGAGGAGGCCCGCCTCGCGTGGGTCACCGCGGAACTGGTGGACGCGGGCCGGACCCGCGCGCTGTCCCTCGGCTGGACCGACGTGTACACCCTGACCAAGGCGTTCTCCGAGCGCGCCGCCGAGGAGCTCTGGGGCGAGAACGGGCACCGCCTCTCGATCGTGCGCCCTGCGATCATCGAGAGCGCCCTCAAGCACCCCTTCCCGGGTTGGATCGACGGCTTCAAGGTCGCCGACCCGCTGATCATCGCCTACGGGCGCGGGCAGCTGCCCGAGTTCCCGGGGCTGCCCGACTCGATCCTGGACATCATCCCGGTCGACTACGTCGTCAACGCGATCCTGGCCGCTGCCGCCAACCCCGCGGTCAGGGACAAGCCGGAGTACTACCACGTCGCCTCCGGCGCTTCGAACCCGCTGCCCTTCCACCAGGAGTTCGAGTACGTCAACCGCTACTTCCTCGAGCATCCGATGAAGAACAGGAAGGGCGAGGACCAGGCCGTCCCGACCTGGAGGTTCCCGGTCGGCAACAAGTTCGAGAACGACGTGAAGCGCAAGGAGAAGCTCGCAGTGCGGGTCGAGAGGCTGCTCGGCCACCTGCCCGACACCGAGCGGGTGCGGCGCTGGCACAACCAGATGATCCGCAACGTGGCCGACCTCGAGACGCTGCGCAACTTCACCCAGCTCTACCGGGTCTATGTGCGGACCGAGATCATCTTCGACGACCGCAATCTGCGGGCCCTGCACAACGCCCTCCCCGCCGCGAAGCGGGCCGAGTTCGGCTTCGACATCGCCGCGATCGACTGGGAGGACTACATGATGAACGTCCACTTCCCGGCGATCACCGCGCTGACCGAGGAGTTCTCGGCCAAGCGGGCTGCGAAGAAGGCGGCCGACGCCGCCGCATCCCCGCGGTCCGACGTCATCGCCCCCGGCTCCGGCGTGCTCGCCGTGTTCGACCTGGAGGGCACCGTCGTCGACTCGAACATCGTGCAGCAGTACCTCTGGGTGCGTTCGGCGGGGATGCGCAAGGCGGCGTATCCCGGGCAGGCGCTCGCGATCCTCGGATCGGTGCGCAGCTACCTGCGCGCCGAGCGCCGGGACCGCGGCGAATTCATCCGGTCCTTCCTGCGCCGCTACGAGGGGATGCCGGCAGCCCGCCTCGATCGGATCGTGCACGGCGGCTACGCCGACACCATGTACCGTCACACCAGCCCGGAGGCGATCAAGACGATCAAGGCGCACCGGGACGCCGGCCACCGCACCGTGCTCGTCACCGGCTCGATCGAGACTCTCGCCGAACCACTGGCCGGGCTGTTCGACGAGGTGGTCGGCGGGCACATGGATGAGAAGGACGGCGTGCTGACCGGCTACCTCGCGAAGCCGCCGCTGGTGGACGAGGCGCGTGCCGCCTGGTTGCGTCGATACGCCGAGGAGCATGGACTCGATCTGGCCGTGTCGTACGGCTACGGCGACAGCCACGCCGATCTGGTGTGGCTCGAACTGCTCGGAAATCCGCATGCCGTGAACCCCGACATCCGGCTGGCGCGCGAAGCGCAGCGCAGGAATTGGAAGATCGACACCTGGAAACGCGGCAACCGTTCACCGAAGCGTGATGTGATGGACGGGAAAGCACTGCAAGCCGATCGAGCGTGACGGCGCGGGCGAACTGTAAGGACCCAACATGGCATTCGACATCGACAAGTACACGACGAACTCCACCGCCGTCGCCTGGGACGATCTCGACTTCGACGAGTTCGATCGCAACCCGCTGCCCGCGTCGACCCTGCGCAGCCTCGTGTACATGTGCAATGTGGAATATCACACCGTGTGCTACCTGCGGGATCTGCTGACCACGCCCTCGCACAAGGAGCCGGAGGTCGGCGCCTTCATGACGATGTGGAACCGCGAAGAGTTCTGGCACGGCGAGGCACTGGCCGCGGTCCTGGCCAAGCACGGCATCACGGTCGACTACGACGAACTCAAGGCCAACCGCATCAAGCTCGGCTGGAAGGACCGCCTCGACCCGATCAAGCAGTCGCTGCTCGGCGGCCTGGTCGGCATGGACTTCGTCGCCGTGCACATGGCATGGGGCGCCGCCAACGAGTGGTCGGCCAACGCCGCATACCTCCGCATGGCCGAGCAGGAGAACCACCCCGTGCTGGGCGAACTGCTGAAGCGGATCGCCAAGCAGGAGACCAGGCACGTCGCGTTCTACGCCTCGCAGGCCCGCGACCGACTCGCCGCCAGCAAGAAGGCGCGGGTGATCGCGCGCTTCGCCTTGAGGAAGTTCTGGGGTCCCGTCGGCTCCACGATCTCGAGCGCCGAAGAGGTCACCCACGTGATGGGCCGGTTGTTCGGCGGCGAGGAGGGCCGCAAGCTGATCCGCGATGTCGACTCGCACATCGCGAAGCTGCCCGGCATGGAGGGCCTCACGATCATCGAGACCTCGCTGGACGACCGCGGCATCCCGGCCGACGGCCCTGGCGCGCACGAGCGCGAGCTGATCAGCGCGTAGCGCGACGCGCCCATTCGCCGCGCTGAGGCCTCAGACGATCGTTCCTGCCGGGAGGACGATCCGGAACACGGCTCCGCCAGCGGGACCGGGGCTCGCCGCGATGCTGCCGCCCATGCGCTGGATGAGCCGCGCCGCGATGGAGAGCCCCAGCCCCGTTCCGACCGGTCGGGCGTCGCGGTAGCGCTCGCGCAGCACTCCGCGTTCGAAGGCCTGCGCGGCGTCCTCCGCGGTGAGACCGGGGCCGCCGTCCGCGACCTCCACGACCGCCTGCGCGCCGCCCCGCCCATCCGCATCCAGGCGCGCGGACAGCGCCACCCGCGACCCGGCAGGGCTCACCCTGAGGGCGTTCTCGATGAGGCCGTCGATCACCTGGCGCAGCCTGGCGGCATCCGTGGTGACCACCAGGGGGGCGGATGCCGCGACCTCGACCATCACCCCGCACGCGCTTCCCGCCGCACGCCAGGCCGCGGCGGCATCCGCCAGCACCTGGCCGACATCGACCGGGCCGGAGCGCAGCGGGAAGTCGTCGGCCTCCAGCCGCGCGAGCGCGAGCAGATCGGTGGTGAACGCGGTGAGCCGATTCGACTCGGCCTCGAGGGTCTTGCCGACCTCGACCACCTGATCCGCCGGGACCAGCCCGTCGCCGATCGCCTCGGCGTATCCGCGGATGGCGGTGAGCGGGGTGCGGAGCTCGTGCGAGATCGACAGCAGGAACTCGCGCTGGCGCCCTTCGGAGTGCACCAGCGCCTGATCGAGCGCGCCCAGCGCGGCCTCGACATCGGTGATCTCGGGGATGCCGCTCGGCGCCAGCGGGACGTTGCGCTGGCCGGCCGCCATCCTTCGGGCGGCGCCGGCCAGGTTGACAAGCGGCTTCGCCAGCACTCGGGCCACGAAGAACGCCGCGACGACGGCGACGACGAAGCCGATGGCCAGGGCGATCAGGATCCGGCCGATGAGCGTGGGCGTGATCGCCCTGACGGTTCCGACGTCCTGAAGCGCCACCACCCCGCCGCCTTGCGCGGTCGGGCGCGCCTCGAGCAGATAGGAGGTTCCGTTGCTGCGCTCCGTGGTCGACACATCGCGGCCGAGACGCAACTGCAGCACCACTCGCGGCGGGACCGCCGCCGATCCGGTGACCACTCCGCTCGGGGAGACCACGGAGATGAGGATGCCGGAGCTGTCGATCTGCGACAGCCCTCCGATGATCGCCTCGCGCGCGGCCGGCTGGGCTGCCGCCAGGCGATCCACCTGCGAGCTCAGGGCGTCGCGCGCCGAGCTGGTGTCCACCGTGCGCACCAGCTGCAGTGCTGCGAGCGCGGTCACCAGCACGGCGATCAGCGCGACGGCGACGGTCGCGGCGAGGATGCGGGTGCGCAGCGAGACCCCGCGCTTGGCGGCAGCAGGCGCTGCCGGGGGCGGCAGGGTCACGCCAGCCCGTCCTGGAGCGCGTACCCGACCCCGCGCACCGTGCGGATCGGATCCGGCTCGCCGAGCTTGGCCCGCAACTGCGCCACGTGCACATCGACGGTGCGGCTGCCGCTGTAGTCCGCAACGCCCCAGACGGCGGAGAGCAGCTGCTCGCGGCTGAACACCTGTGCCGGATGCGCGAGCAGGTACGCCAGCAGATCGAACTCGGTCGCCGTGAGGTCGACGGCCGCGCCGCCGACCGTGGCGCGCCGACCGCGCTCGTCCAGCTCCAGGCGCCCCGCGCGGCGCACCGCCGGAGCCGCAGGAACCGCCGCACGGCGCACCAGCCCTTTCACGCGCGCCACCAGCTCCCGCGGGGAGAAGGGTTTGGTCAGGTAGTCGTCTGCGCCGAGTTCGAGACCCACCACCCGGTCGATCTCGCTGTCGTGCGCGGTGACGAACACCACCGGCACCCAGTTCTCCTCGGCGCGCAGCCGGCGGACGAGCTCCGTCCCGTCCATCCCCGGCAGCCCGACATCGATGATCGCCGCCACCGGCGAGAGTCGGCGGATGTCGGCGATCCCCTGCGCTCCGTCGCCGGCGACATGCACGCCGAAACCCGCCTGGGTGAGGTAGAGCCGCTCCAGTTCGGCGATCGTCCGCTCGTCCTCGACGATGACGACCATCCCGCGCTCGCCGGTCATGGGGCCATTCAACCCCACGACCGGCGGGGCGGAGGTCACGGCTCGTCGCCGGTGGCGGCGGCCTTGTCGCCTGCCTGGGCGTTGGAGTCGGCTTCGGAGTTGGCGGTGCCGGCGGCGCCGAGGTCCTGCGAGATGCCATCGAGCGTTGCCGGATCGGAAGTCGCGGGAGCGGATGATGCGCTCGTGGCGCCGCTGGAGCCGTCGGACCCGGAGGGTCCGTGGGCGCCGAGCCTGCCGCATCCGGTCAAGGCGAGGGCCGCGGTGAGCGCGAGCACCGGGACGACGACCGCCGCTCGCGTTCGGATGCTCACTGGAGCGCCGCCAGGATCGCACGCCCGTCCTGCGCTGCGGCCTTCGAGTCGGCCAGCGCCTCGCGGAGCGCCGCCCTGTCGTCGACCAGCACCGCATGGTTCGCGTTGTAGGCGTCCGGCGTGACGGCGAGCGCGGCGGCGGCGAGGCCGTTCGTCTTGCTGACGGCATCCGCGGTCTTCGCCTGCATGTCGGCGAGCTTCGCCTGGAGGTCGGGGGTCGCCTTCGAGGGGTCGGCGGCGAAGACCGCGGCGATCTTGCTCGCGGCCGTCTGCAGCTTCGGGATGGCGGTGTCGGCGAGGCCGTCGGCCGCGGCCGCGATGTGGCTCTGCTGCAACCCCACCACGTAGACCCGGTAGCCGGTGAAGATCGAGCGGTAGTCGGTCAGAGCCACGGACGCGGCCGTGTCGGCGGCGATCTTGGACTGCAGCCCCTGCATCCCGCTCATGTCGTGGTTCAGGGTGGCCAGCACCGTGCTCTTGTCTTCCGCGCTCAGTGTGCTGGTCGTGTTCACCTTGGCGATGCCGGTGGTGAGGTCGCGGATGCGGTTGGCGGTGGCGATCGCGCCGGCTCGTTGGATCTCGCTCAGGCTGGAATGCGCGTTCGGGGCGGGCGTCGCGGTCGCGGCGGCCGGAACCGCGGCGGATGCCGGCACGGCGCACGCGAGCGAACCCAGGGTCAGCGCGCCTGCCGCGGCGGCGACGGTGATGAAGCGGAACATGTGGTCTCCCAACGATGGTGATGCACGAACTGTGCATGAACCACGATGCCGGGAGCCGGTATGCAGCCGATCAGCGGAATGTTCGGGCTCGGTAAAGCCCTACACCTCGCCTGCGCGGCGCTTCCGCGCCCGCTCGGCCTCTTCCACCAGCTCGTCCCGTCCGACCTCGCGGGTCGTCTCCCGATCGGAGGTCCCCTGCCCGGTCAGGCTGTTCTCGATGTCCTCGGACTGCCCGGAATCCACCGAGTCCCAGGTGACAGCCGAATCGGACTCGTTGCCGCTGGCGTTGGCGCCCTGATCGGTGCTGCCGGTCTCGATGCCCTCGATGTTCGGGCGCTCCGCGTCTGTGCTCATGCCGCCAGTCTGTCATGCGGCGCCCCGGTCGATGGCCGGCAGGCAGGGCATTCGGTGCCATCGGCTACTCGCCGCCGTGCGCGCTCAGCCCGAAGAACCGTTCGAAGAACTCGCCGAGCCTGGCGAGGACGCGCTGCTTCTTCTCGCCGTGGCCGCCGTCTCCGCCGAAGCGGGATGCGGGCGGCAGCACGCGGGTGATCGCGGTCCCGGTGGTCTGGATGCCGCCGTCGCGGAAGGCGCGGGCGACGAACTCGCGGGTCTCGTCGGGCTTCAGCCCTTCGTCCGCGATGATCGCGTCGAGTTCGGCCGCGCGGCGAGCAGCGACGTAGGTGCTCCATTCCTCGTCGATGGCACCGTCGGCGTTGACCCGGTCGACGAAGGCTTCGATGAGGTCCTTCTTGTTGCGCAGTGAAGGGCTGGCGTCGATGGCGCGGGTGATCTCGGCGCGCACCTCTTTGTCCTCGCCGTCACCGCGTTCCTTCCGGTACTTGTCGACGAGCATGAGGATGTAGTCGACGTTGATCTCGACCTGCTTGATGAGTTCGATCTCGAAGACCACGTCGTCGTTGATCGACTCCTTCTCGGCGTCCTTGCCGCTGCGGAACTCGGCGTAGAGGTCGAGGTAGATCGAGCGGTAGTCCTGGGCCTGCCGGTCGGTGAGGATCTCGTTGCCTTCGAACTCGTCGAAGGAGGTGAGGATGTTCTGCAGCCGCAGGATCGTCCCGAGCAGGCCGATGAAATCCTTCTGCGCGGTTTCGCCGACGATCGGCGTCCCGAGCGGGAAGCGCGCGAGCAGTTCCCGCACCTTCTCGGCGTAGTCGCCGTAGTAGACGCCGTACGGCTTGAGGAGCACCACCCCGCGGGCGTCCTTGTTGCCGAAGAGGGCGATGGCGTCGTTGGTCTGCTGCTCGAGGTCGCGGAAGCTGACGATGTTGCCGTAGGTCTTGACCGAGTTGAGGATGCGGTTGGTGCGCGAGTAGGCCTGGAGGAGGCCGTGCGACTTGAGGTTCTTGTCGACCCAGAGGGTGTTCAGCGTCGTCGCGTCGAAGCCGGTGAGGAACATGTTGACGACGATGACGAGGTCGATCTCGCGGTTCTTCAACCGCAGCGAGAGGTCCTTGTAGTAGTTCTGGAACCTGTCCGACGACGTGTCGAACGAGGTGCCGAACATGTCGTTGTAGTCCTGGATCGCGTCCTCCAGGAACGCGCGGGCGTCGCCGGACAGCGCGTCGGTCTCGAAGCCCTCCTCATCGAGGTAGTCGTCCAGCACTTCGGGGTTCGGCGCGTAGGAGTAGATGAGGCCGACCTTGAGCCGGGCATCCGGCACCAGGTCCTGCTGCTGGATGGCGAACTGGTTGTAGTAGATCCGGGCGGCCTCGATCGAGGCGGTCGCGAACAGCGCGTTGAAGCCGTTGACCCGCCGCCCGGCGAGCGGGTAGTGCTCCGAGCGGCGAGTCTTCTGGTCGAAATGCTCCAGCGTGTAGGCGACGACCTGGCGCACGCGCTCCGGGTCGAGCAGCGCCCGCTCGGTGTCGATGGCCGACACCTGCTTGTCGGTGATGCCCTCCGGCAGCTTGATCGTGTTGACGTAGTCGATCCGGAACGGCAGCACGTTCTTGTCGTTGATCGCGTCGACGATCGTGTAGGTGTGCAGCTTCTCGCCGAACGCCTGCTCGGTGGTGCGCAGCTGGGGGTTCCCCGCGCTGCCTGCGTTCTCGGCGAAGATCGGCGTACCGGTGAAACCGAACAGGTGGTACCGCTTGAACGCCTTCGCGATCGCGGTGTGCATGTCGCCGAACTGCGAGCGGTGGCACTCGTCGAAGATGATCACGACGTGGCCGTCGAAGATCGCATGGCCTTCGTTCGCCGGCGAGCCGATGAACGTCGACAGCTTCTGGATCGTGGTGATGATGATCC
>WOYR01000104.1 GCA_011620705.1 Microbacteriaceae bacterium
GCCCGTGCCGAACGACATCCAGTAGGCCCCGGAGGAGGTGCCGCTGATGCCCAGGGCGATGAAGACCGCGGATCCGAGCAGCGCGAGCAGCGGGAACCAGGTCACGACCTTCCAGTTCGGCAGTCCCGAGAGCCGAGGCTCGACGACGCGGCGGTACGACTCGATCAGACGGCTCACGGGATCACCTCATAGATCCACACCGTGGCATCGCCCTCCGTGATGCGCGCGAGCCGGGTCAAGCAGCTGGTGCCGGGAGCCACGACATCGCTGACGATGTAGCGCACATCCTGCTGCGCGAACGCCGAGCAGGGGTCGATCGAGTTGACGATCACATCCACCTGGTACCGCTGCACCTTCGGCTCGCCCCTCCCCCACTGCCAGAACACGTGCGCGAGGGCGTTCCAGACGTTCTCCGATGAGTCGTCGGGGTCGATCTGCGACCACATCTTCTTCGGCGGATAGCTCTGCAGGCCGCTGTAGCCCTGCACGCCCGTCTCCATGACGAGCGCCATCATCTCTGCGCTGCCGACGCCCACCCAGGCGCCGGGATTCTTCGCGTCGATGCGGTCCATCGTCGCCCCGACGCGCGTCTGATTGAGGTCGTAGACGCCGACATACAGGGGGTTCGCCCCCGAGCCGACACCCAGGCACATCACGAGGAGCAGCGCCGCCGCGACGACCACCGCGCGGCGCACGAAGACCAGGTAGACCGCTCCCGCCAGGCAGATCAGCATGATCGGCCACAGCGGGCCGGCCTTCAGGAGCTCTGGGTTATGCCGCAGGATCGCGCGGAGCACCCAGGCGTTCGAGCCGAGCACGAGTGCCACGCCGACCAGCCCCGGCCAGCTCAGCCAGCGCGACCTCTCGCGATCCACATGGCGCACCACGAGGGCGAAGACCAGCGGGATCAGGAGCACGAGGATCACCCGCCATCGGGTCGGCGTCACCCGGTCGAACAGCAGCACCTTGCCCAGCAGGTCGAGGCCGGGGACCAGCTGATACAAGGCGACGAGTAGGGCGACCGCGATCGTCGCCACCGCGATCCAGTCCACGCGCCGATCCCGTCGGAAGCCCCGCACCACGAGAACCGCCAGCCCCGGGATGACGAACGCGGCGAACAACGGGACGCTCGACGCGATCGACGCGTTCGATCCGAGCACGGTGTTGACCGAGGCGTCGCTCAGCGATCCGCCGAATGCCGCGCCGAGGGTGCCGACCAGCGTGGGATCGACGACCGGCAGCTGCCCCGACGGGATCGAGCGGTGCCCCGGGTAGAGTGTCCCGTTGATCGCCGCGAAGGTGGCGCTGCGCGTCGCCACCCAGGTGACCAGGGTGACCCCGGCGGCCACCGCCGCGATCGCGAGCGGCAGCAGCCGCAGTAGCATGCGCGGCGCCCGCTCGCGCGTCTCGGAGCGGTGCGCGGCGATCGAGCCGATCGCGAACGCGAGGACGACCGCAACGCACGGCACGATGAACGGCACGTAAAGGCCCATTGCGGTGGTCACCGATATGAAGCCGATGACGACGGCCCAGATCCACCCCGGACGTCGGCGTACCGAGGTGAGAGTCCATCGTAGCGCCGCCATCACCAGCAGCCCCCACGCCACCGGCCACAGCACGTTGGGACCCCAGGTCCACTGGAACACCGGACAGAAGAAAACCGCGACCGCGACCAGCGCCGCGCTGATCGGCCGCCTGGGCAGGAAGGTGACGAGCAGCACATACGCGCCGATCACGAGCGCCAAGGCCGGGACCCACCAGAACCAGGCGACGCCCACGTCCAGTCCGAAGAGCAGGTATCCCCACTCGTGCGGTCGGAAGATCGTCGACCAGTCGCGAGTGGGCAGCTCCTGGAGCACCGTGGCGTCCATCCCGCAGGGGAAGGTTGGGTTGGTGACCGGATAGCCGGACTGGGCCCGCGAGACCGTCCATCCCTGATTGTCGAGCCACTCGTCGGAGCGGATCGTGCGCGGCGCCCCGAGCAGCAGGCGCGGGTCCTTCCCGGTGCCGAAGGTAAGGAAGTGCACCCCCGATGAGGTGCCGCTCAGACGCAGCGCGATGAGCACGACCGTCACGGCCGTGCACAGCAGCGGGAACCAGGCGACCACGGTTCGGTTCGGGAGTCCGTCGGCGCGCGGCTCGACCCAGTGCGACCACCGCTCGGTGATGGTCGCCCTCACCGGGCCCGCCGCCGGAGTCGACGGGTGACCTTCTCCATCACCAGACGCGGGCCGCCATGCCGCAGGTAGTGCACGACGAGCCGGGCGTCGTGACGCAGACCGGTGCGGGATCGGCGTTGCCGCGCCCGCCGCGCCGCAACCGACGGCAGGCTGCCGCGGTCAGCCGCGTGATGGGGGTCGGCGACGAACCGGAGCAGGGGCTGCAGCACCCTCTCCCACGTGTAGTCGGCCCGCACTCGCTCGATGTTGCGGCGCGCCTTCTCACGGAAATCCGCGTCGAAAAGGACGCGGTCCAGGGCGGCGACAAGAGCCTCCTCGTCCTCGGCCGGGACGACGACGCCGAGCTGCTCGTGCTCCACCAGATCGGCGAAGTGGTCGCCCGCCGTGACGACCATCGGCAGCCCGGCCCACAGGTAGTCCAGTATCCGGGTTCGGAAAGAGAACGTCGTCTCGACGTGGTCGAAGTGCGTGCTGGTTCCGACATCAGCCTCGAGGAGGTAGTTCTGCCGGTCCGCGTACGGCACCCAGGCGTCGTTGAAGAAAACATGAACGCCCAGCACGCCGAGCTCCGCCGCCAGCGAGCGGGAGCGGGCCACGACATCCATCTCGG
>WOYR01000198.1 GCA_011620705.1 Microbacteriaceae bacterium
GTCGGAGCATCCCGCCCCGAACAGCTCGACGACACCGTCAAGGCGTCGGGAGTCATCCTGGACCAGGGCATCATGGCGGCGATCGACGACGCCGTGGGCGGGGTCGCGGTGACCGACCCCGAGGAGACGTATTCGGCCTCGCCCAAGTCGCGCCCCGTGAATGGCCTGCGCGCCTGACGAGAATTCCGCACTGCACTCTAGATCCGAAGAGCCCCTAGTATGGGGGACATGTCGGTCGCCCCCGCCGACGCGGTCCTTCATCTGCCCGCCGTCGATTCCCGCCTGTCCTGTGCGCACTGCGGTGCGCGCATGGCGCTGTCCAGCGCCTTCTGCTCCCGCTGCGGTTTCGCGAACAGCCTCCCCATCGATCGCAAAGGCCGCCCGTACGACCTCGCCGCGACCCGGAGCCTCCAACTCGCGGTCCTGGTGATCGTCGCCAACATCGTGGTCGGTGCGCTCGCCCTCGGCATTGTGGTGGTCAGTTCGGACACGCGCAATCTCGTCACCGCCGCGCTCGGGCTGGAGCTGCTGCACTTCATCGTGGTCGGTGGCCTGGTCGCGGCGACGATCTCGTTCGCCGTGCGCGGCATCCGCGAGACCCGTGGCGGTCGGCTCGCCCGCCGCAACTGGGCGGTGCTGAGCATCGTCATCTCGGGGCTGGTCGGCATCGTGCTCGCCGGCTCGCTCACCGCGACGTTCCTGATGTTCCTCGCCCAGCGCTGAACGGCGCGGTTCCCGGGCGCCCGCTCAGCCTTTCACGCACGATCCGGAACTGGTCGGGCTGGTCAGGCCCGCCGCCTGCTGCACGACCGGGGTGAGCAGCGCGTCGGTCATCGCGTAGCCGAGGTCGGCATCCGTCGAGCTCTTGGCGAAGACGATGCCGGCGATGCTGCCGTTCTGCGCCAGCAGCGGACCGCCGGAGTTGCCCGGCTCGATATCGGCCGCGAGCGTGTAGAGATCGCGGGTGGTGCGGGCGGTGCCGTAGATGTTCTCGACGTTCTCGGTCGAATGCGCCAGGACCTGCGCGCCGCCGGAGGTGAAGGGGCCCCCGAAGGGATAGCCGTCGACCACGGCGTCCTGGCCGACGGCGAGAGTGCTGCCGAGCGTCAGCGTTGGCGCGCTCAGCCCGGCCACCGCGATCACCGCCAGGTCGTTCTGCGGGTCGAAGTAGACGATCCGGCCGTCGAGGGTCTGCCCGTTCTGCGCCTGCACGACGGGCTGCTGCACCCCGGCGACCACGTGAGCGTTGGTGACGATGCGGTCCTGCGCGATCACGAAGCCCGAGCCCGACTGGTTCTGACCGCAGGCGTACGCGGTCCCGTTGATCCGGACCACGGATGCCGCGGCCGCCGCCAACGCCGAAGTACCGGTGTCCACGTTCGGGGCGCCGGGTGAGGTGGTGATGCCGGAGATCCCGGAGATCACGGGGAGCCCCTGAGCGAGCACCGTCGACCGCAGCCGGGCGAGGGCCGCTGTGACCGGTTCCGGCGTGACGGTCGCGATCGCCTGCAGCACCCAGGAGTTGTTCACCGCCCGGGTGAGCACGGGCACCCCGAGGGAGGCGACGCTGCCGGCGAGGAGCGCGGTGACCAGCGCTCCCACGACGAGGTTGACGATCGCGCCGCCGACCCGGCTGAGCGGGCCCGGCGCGGTGCGCTCGCCGCGTCCGCGCAGTGCCCGGCCAACGGCCGCGCCCGCCATGCTGCCCAGGATGATGAGCGCGACCGCCGCCGACACGACCAGGAAGGTGCGCCAGAACGGGTTGGGCACGATGGTGCCGACCACGGGGATCAGGAAGAACGCGGCGACGGCTCCCGCCACCAGCCCGGCGATCGCGGCGGCACTGCGGATGAAGCCGTTCCGCCAGCCCTCGCCGAGGTAGACCAGCAGCACGATGATCAGAAACAGGTCGAGGAGTTGCGCGGCCGGCATCCCCCCAGTCTGGCGGATGGCGCCCTGCATTTCGCCGAGAGCGCTCGCGGCGTCACCTGGCAGCCCTTCCTGCATTTCCAGTATGCGCGGGGGTGGGGGGCTTGCCGCAAGACCCCCATCGCAGGGCAGAATCGCGCATCGTGACTGAAGCATTCGCCCTGCCGGATCGTCTGGCCGCCAAGGCCGACGCCGCGCTGATCGCTCGAGACGAGCAGCAGTTCGGGGCCATCGAGCGCAGCCTGCAGCGGCAGATCGCCGAACTGTCGGGACGGATCGACGAGTCGCGGCGTGCGCCCGGTCGCGGAGGCCAGGCGGCGCTGGAACGCGACCTGGAGATCCACCGGCTGAGTTCGCGCCTGCGCGTGCTGCGGCGATACGGCATCGATGCCTGCCTCGGCCGGATGGTCGGGGCGCGCGACGCCGACGGAGCAAGCCCCGATCCCGTCTACGTGGGCCGCTTCGGACTGAGCGACGGTGAGGACAACCGCCTGCTGATCGACTGGCGGTCCCCGGCAGCCGAGCCGTTCTTCGGCGCGACCCACGCGAATCCGATGGGGCTCGCCAGCCGCCGCCGCTACCGCTGGTCCCGCGGCCGGGTCAGCGACTACTGGGACGAGGTCTTCACCGCCGAGGGGCTGGCGGGCAACGTGGCCCTCGACGACCAGTCCGCGTTCCTCGCCAGCCTGGGCAGCAGCCGGTCGCCCCGGATGCGCGACGTGCTCAGCACCATCCAGGCCGATCAGGATGCCATCATCCGGGCAGGATCGCGCGGTGCGCTGGTCGTCGACGGCGGCCCGGGCACCGGCAAGACGGTGGTCGCGCTGCATCGCGCCGCATACCTCATCTACGCCGACCC
>WOYR01000212.1 GCA_011620705.1 Microbacteriaceae bacterium
GCGCTTGGCAGTGATGGGGTAGAGGGGGGAATTGAGGGCGCCGAAGAAGACTCGAACCCGAAGCGGCAGCTTGCCGTCGAGGAAGGGCGGGTCCTCGTAGATCACGCGCCGAGGTGCGAGGCGGTCAACGATCTTGGCTGCGACGAGGGCCCCGAGCGAGTGCCCGATGAGCAGCTCGGGTTCCGCCGGCACGCTGTCCAACACGTCTTCGCCAAGGCTCTCGATCGAGTACTGCTCGCTCCGCGGGCTCTTGCCATGCCCCCTGAGGTCCACCGCTATCACGTGGTATCCCCGGTCGACGAGCGCCGGTCCGACACGCCTCCATGTTCGGTTGTCGGTGAACACGCCGTGCACCAACACCGCCACCTTGTCGCCCTTGCCGAGCTCGTTCGTGGTGATCTTCATTGCTTCCTCATGTCTCGTCGTCGTTGACGGCGGTCGCTCTTCCGGGTCGCGAGACGTGTCGCGCCGGCTGGTGCCGTGCGTCGATTCTGCAAGGGGACCTGCCGAGTTGCCTAGCGGTGATCTCGTAGGCGCACAGACGTGCAGACCCTTCCGCAAGAAGATCGCCATGGCACCCACGAACGCAGGGACGTGCCCAATCGCGCAGGCAACTTGCACGAACGTGCAGTTCGTGCAGAATGTCGGGATGGAACGGGAAGAGACTCTGCTCGCTGCTGCGTCGATGTACTACCTCCAGGACCTCAAGATGGAGACGATCGCAGGCCGATTGAACATGTCACGCTCAAGCGTCTCGCGCCTCCTGAAACAAGCACGAGCCAGCGGACTCGTCGAGATCCAATTGCGGCCAAGCTCCACCAGAGCACTCGGGGTCGGGCATCAGATCGGATCCAGATTCGGGGTCGAAGTCTCGGTGGTACCTGTCGCCGACACGGCTACGCCGGCGGAGCGACTGGACCAGGTGGCCGTGACCGCGGCGCGAATGATCTCTGCCTGGTTCGGCTCGGAGATGGTCCTCGGGGTGGCATGGGGCACCACCGTGGGCGCCATCTCCCGGCACTTGACTCGAAAGGCGACGCGCGGCAGCTCTGTCGTGCAACTCAACGGTGCCGCCAACTACCGGTCGTCAGGGGTCGAATATGCCGGCAGCCTCATCTCGCGTTTCGGCGAGGCGTTCGGTGCAACTGTGCACCTGTTTCCTGTGCCGGCGTTCTTCGACTTCGCCGAGACGAGGCAGGCGATGTGGCGGGAGCGATCTGTCGCTCGAGTTCTCGACGTGCAACAACGCGTGGATATCGCGCTCTTCTCGGTCGGATCGATCGGTGGTGAGCTGCCGAGCCACGTCTACTCGGCAGGATATCTGGGTGCCGAGGACGAGATCGCGCTCGAGGTCGAGAAGGTCGTCGGGGACGTGTGCACTGTCTTCCTGCGCGCCGACGGGTCCTATGAAGACCTGTCATTGAACCTCCGCGCCACGGGTCCGACCCCTGCCGAGCTGCGCAAGATGCCGCGGCGGGTTTGCGCAGTCGCCGGCGACAGCAAAGTCGTGGCATTGTCGGCTGCGCTGAGGACGGGCGCCGTCACGCACCTCATCATCGATGAACAGACGGCTGTCCTCCTCGCCAGGTACACCGAGGACCGCCAAGCGGAGTAACCCGCCGTCGCCTCGAACTTTGCGCACAGACGTGCAGTCTTGAACGCCTGCCTCTTGGATGGTTCCCTGTCGTTCCTCGCGTCAGTCACGGCGGCTGTGGCAGGCGGACGCACGTTTGTGCACACTCTCCGGTCACGTGTGTTCGTCGGTTAGCATCCGGGCATGGAATACACAACGACGTCATTCCCCTCCTCCGCCGACTCCCTCGCAATCGCGACGCACCGTTGGGAGGCCGGATCGGCCACCCCGCTCGGCGTCGTCCAGATCGCGCATGGCATCGCCGAGCACAGCAAGCGGTATGACCGCCTCGCGCAGGCGCTGAGTTCGGCCGGGTACATCGTCTACGCGAACGACCATCGCGGTCACGGGGAATCCGTCGGCGGCGATGTCGTACTCGGCGGGTTCGGCGCGGCCGGCTGGGACGCGCTGGTCGGTGACTTGGTCGACTTCGGCACGCAGATCCACGCCGAGAACCCGGGCCTTCCGTTGTTCCTGCTTGCCCACTCGATGGGCTCATTCGCCGCGCAGCAGGCGATTCTCACGCACTCCGAGCTTTGGCACGGAGTCGTGCTGTCAGGCTCGACCGTTCTCGACGTTCTCGCCGAGGCCCTTGCCGCGGCGCCGAGCGACGGTCCGGTTGGACTGACAGCGTTCAATCAGGGATTCGAGAACCGGACGGGCTACGAATGGTTGTCGCGAGACGAGGCGGAGGTCGACAAGTACGTGGCCGACCCGCTCAGCGGGTTCGACCTGCCGGACGAGACTCTCCCCCTTCTGTTCTCGCAGGCGGGCCGGTTGGCCGACCCGGCGGAACTCGCCCGCATCCGCAAGGACCTGCCCATCCTCATCGTCTCCGGCCAGGACGACCCGGTCGGGGGTGGTGGCCAGCTCGTCAGCGCCCTCGGTAGCCGCTATACCGAGGCGGGTGTGACCGATGTCACCGTCCAGGTCTACCCCGGCGCCCGTCACGAGATCTTCAACGAGACGAACCGCGACGAGATCACGAACTACGTGATCGACTGGATACGAGCCCGCAGCTTAGCCTCCCCCCGCACGTGAGTTCCGAGGAACATGTTCGGGGCTGAGTTTCGGACTCATCGGCAGGCGTAACCTCGCCGCATGTGCGGCCGCTTCGCGATGGACAGGGAGACCAACGACCTCATCGAGGAGT
>WOYR01000240.1:0-9609 GCA_011620705.1 Microbacteriaceae bacterium
GACAGCACGATCGCGCTGCGGGTGTGGTCGACGCTCGGCGCGATCCGTACCCGCTCGAGCGCGTCCTCCAGGCTCGGGATGTCGCGCGAGCGGATGTGCACCATCGCATCGGCCGAACCGGTGACGGTGGAGGCATCCACCACCTCCGGCACCCCGGACAGGATGCGCTTGAGCTCATCGGGAGCAACCGTGCCCCTGCAGAACAGTTCGACATAGGCTTCGGTCCCGAGGCCGTCGACGGCAGGATCGACCTGGATCGTGAAGGAGCGGATGACCCCGTCGGCGACCAGTCGATCGACGCGCCGCTTCACCGCGGAGGCCGACAGCCCGACGCGTTCGCCGATGTCGCCGTAGCCTGCGCGGGCGTTCTGGCGGAGCAGGTCGAGGATGCCGTAGTCGAGATTGTCCACGGCGACACAATACGGGGATTTCATGCAGTAGTGCAGCAGATCGCGCCGATTCTGTGCGCCGCACGCTCTGAACATCCGGATGCGTGCGTGCGACACTGGAGGCATGACCTTGACCCAGCCCTCCACCTCCGCCCCAGAGCGCGTCGCCACACGCCGCACGGTGCTGATGTGCCGCCCGGATCATTTCACCGTCAGTTACCGGATCAACCCGTGGATGCATCCGGAGGACCCCACAGACACGAGCCTCGCCGTGCGGCAGTGGGAGACCCTCTACGCCAAGTACCAGGAGCTCGGCTTCGAGGTGCAGCTGATCGACGGAATCGCAGGTCTGCCCGACATGGTCTACGCCGCGAACGGCGGCTTCGTGCTCGACGGCATCGCCTTCGGCGCGAAGTTCCAGCACCCCGAGCGCCAGCCCGAGGGCCCCGCGTACATGGAGTGGTTCGCGGACCACGGGTTCGCCGTGGCCGAACCCGAATCGACGAACGAGGGCGAGGGCGACTTCCTGCTCGTGGGCGACACCATCTATGCCGGCACCGGGTTCCGCAGCGACGCCGCGAGTCACGATGAGCTGCGCCGCATCTACGGCCGGGAGGTGGTCACGCTGACCCTGACCGACCCGAGCTTCTACCACCTCGACACCGCGCTGGCCGTGCTGGATCCGAGGGGCGGCTCGGACTCCATCGCCTTCCTCCCGAGGGCTTTCGACGCCGCCTCGCTCGACATCCTCGACGAGCGCTTCCCGGATGCCATCCACGTTGACGACGCCGACGCGGCCGTGCTCGGCCTCAACTCCTTCAGCGATGGCAAGAACGTGATCATCGCCTCCCGGGCCGCCGCCTTCGAGCGCCAACTGCGCGAGCGCGGCTTCACCCCGCACGGCGTCGACCTCAGCGAGCTGCTCCTGGGCGGCGGCGGGGTGAAGTGCTGCACGCTGGAACTGCGCCGATGAACGAGCTGGTCTCGACCGGCTCGCCGGCACAGCGGTACATCCGCCAGGCCGAGGAGTTCGGCGCCCACAACTATCACCCATTGAACGTCGTGGTCTCCGAGGGCTTCGGCGCGTGGGTCACGGACGTCGACGGCAAGCGCTATCTCGATTGCCTCGCCGCGTACTCCGCCGTGAACTTCGGGCACGGGCATCCGGTGCTCGTGGATGCCGCCAAGGCTCAGCTCGATCGCATCACCTTGACCAGCCGCGCCTTCCACAACGACATGCTCGGCCCCTTCATGGAGGGGCTCGCGAGGCTCTGCGGCAAAGACATGGTGCTGCCGATGAACACCGGCGCCGAGGCGGTCGAATCGGCCATCAAGGTCGCCCGCGCCTGGGGCTATCGGGTCAAGGGCGTCGAGCACGACCGCGCCAAGATCGTCGTGATGGACGGCAACTTCCATGGCCGGACCACCACCATCATCAGTTTCAGTTCCGATCCGGATGCCCGCGCCGACTTCGGCCCGTACACGCCGGGTTTCGTCTCGGTTCCGTACGGGGATGCCGCAGCGCTCGAGTCCGCACTGGCCGAAGAGAATGGCGGCCGTGACGTGGTCGCGGTGCTGCTCGAGCCGATCCAGGGGGAGGCCGGCGTCATCGTCCCGCCCGCGGACTACCTGCCTGCGGTCCGTCGGCTCACGAAGGAGCGCGGCATCCTGTTCATCGCGGACGAGATCCAGTCGGGGCTCGGGCGCACAGGCGCGACGTTCCAGTGCGACAACGCCGGGGTCATCCCCGATCTGTACCTGCTCGGCAAGGCGCTCGGCGGCGGCATCGTTCCCGTCAGCGCGGTCGTCGGCGATGCGGACATCCTCGGGGTGCTGAAGCCGGGCGAGCACGGCTCGACCTTCGGGGGCAACCCGCTCGGGGCGGCCATCGGGCTCGCCGTGGTGGGGCTGCTCGAGACGGGCGACTATCAGCGACGCGCCGCGGAGCTGGGCGAGCACCTGCTCGGCCGCCTGGGCGAGCTGATCGGGCATGGAGTTGTGGAGGTGCGCGGCGCGGGGCTCTGGGCCGGCATCGACATCGACCCCGCGCTCGCCACCGGTCGGGAGGTGTGCGAGGCGCTCGCCGAGCGCGGCGTGCTCGCGAAGGACACGCACGGCTCGACCATCCGGCTCGCCCCGCCGATCGTGGTGGAGCGTGAAGAGCTGGACTGGGCGGTTGAGCAGCTGGTGGCGGTGCTTGAGAAGTTCGCGGTACCGCAGTAGTACCGCCCATGGTACCGTCTGCTCATGGCTACCAATCTGAGGCTGCGACCCGCGACCGAGACGGCGTTGCGCGAGCGAGCCGCGAGCACCGGGCGCTCCCAGCAGGAGTTGATCCGCGACGCCCTCGATCGATATCTCGGGCTCGCCGGGACAACGCCGCGGCGCGGTGCTCGGTCGCTCGATGAACTGCGCGCACAAGGGCTCCTGCTGCCTGCGCGTGGTCCGGTTCGATGGGTGGAAGAGCCGCTCGATCTCGGCGGGCGGACATCGATCGAGCTGCTCGATCGCGAAGACCGCTTCTAGAGTGCGCGTCTATCTCGACAGCAGTGCCCTTCTGAAGCGAGTGGTCCGCGAGGTCGAGCGTGAAGAATTCGCGGCCGCATTCCGGGGTCTCATCGAGGATGGGGCGGAGTTGTTCTCCTCATCGCTGGCGTGGGTGGAGGTCTCGCGAACGATCCGGATGCGGCTCGAGGTGGAGGCGCCGCGGCGCATCATCGACCTGATCGAGATCGCACTCTCGGGGATAGAGGAGTTCCCGATCTCGGAGCAGGTCATCGACATCGCTCAGCGCCTGGGCCCGGCGTCCATTCGAAGTCTCGACGCGATCCATCTCGCCTCCGCGAGTCTTCTCGGCGCCGATCTCGTCTGCGCCTACGACCAACGACTGCTGGAGGCGGCCGAACAAGTCGGTTTCCGCACCGCGTCACCGGGAATCGCCCGATGAGCCTGTGGGACGATACCGGCGTCTACGCGATCCTCGAGGACGAGTGGCATGCCCGCTGGCGCTGAGAGCGATCCCGAACTGTCGGCCGCGATGCGGCAGTGGCGTCAGCGCGTGAGTGCTGCCGTCCCCGAGATCTTTGACGCGCCCAGCTCCGCGTCATAGGCGGCGCGGTTCTCCTCGATCTGAACCCGGTGCTCGTTCACCCACAGGGCGAGCGCCAGCACGGGACCCGTGATGGTCTCGCCGAGAGGCGTGACCCGGTATTCGACGCGCGGCGGGTTCTCCGCGAAGGCGGAACGGGCGACGAGGCCGTCCCGTTCCAGCTGGCGGAGGGTGAGGGTGAGCATCCGCCGCGAGATGCCGGGCACGCTGCGGAGCAACTCGGTGAAGCGCATCGGGCCGGGCTGCAGCATCCCCATGACCAGGAGGCTCCAGGTGTCGCCGACCCGGTCGAGGATGGAGCGGAACACCGAGCCGCCGTGAGCGTCGTCGCACATCTGCTCCATGCCGGGCATGGCGTCGGGCAGCGGGGAAAGCGTGCGCATCGGGATCCTCTGTCGATCTGCCCGGTCACACCGGGGGAACCCGGTCACAGAGCGGTGCCCGGTGCCGGTCTGGTAGACAGGTTACTCGACGTAACCGAGTACCGAGGAATGACCGGAGGAATCATGACGATCGCGACCTGGATCGTGTCGGGGCTGCTGGCGGCCGCGTATCTGCTGACCGGGGTGATGAAGCTGACGCGCCCGGTATCCGCGCTCGGCGAGATGATGCCGTACACCAAGGACCTGCCGCCCTGGATGACCCGCACCATCGGCGCCCTGGAGGTCCTCGGCGCGATCGGGCTCATCGTGCCGTGGCTCACCGGCATCGCCCCGATCCTGACGCCGATCGCGGCCGTGGCGCTCGCACTGCTGCAGCTGGTCGCGCTCATCTTCCACGTGGTGCGCAAGGAGGTCCAGCCGGGCCTGGCGTTCAACGTCGTCCTCTTCGTGGCCGCCGTCTTCATCGCGGTCGCCCGGTTCGCGGGGTTCTGAGCGCGCCGGGTGCCCGCCGACTAGCCTCGAGGGCGTGCCCGCTCTGACCCCCGAACTGCTCGACCGCATCCGCTCCCGCGCTGCCGGCTACGACCGCGACAACGCCTTCTTCACCGACGATCTCGAGGAGTTGCGCTCAGCGGGCTACCTCGCCCCCCGCAGCATGCTCGAGACCGCGCGCGACCAGAGACTGCTCGCGCGCTACGCCCCGGCGACGGCGCTGGGTGTGAACATGCACCTGGTCTGGGTCGGCGTTGCGCGGGTGCTGCACGACCGCGGCGACACGAGCCTCGACTGGGTGCTGCGGGATGCCGAAGCCGGCGAGCTCTTCGCATTCGGCAACAGCGAGGGGGGCAACGACCTCGTGCTCTGGGACTCGCTGACCATGGTCGAGAGGGTGGAGGGCGGCTTCGCCTTCACCGGCACGAAGATCTTCACCTCGTTGGCGCCCGCCTGGACCCGACTCGGCATCTTCGGCAAGCAGATCGCAGGCGAAGGGGCCGGGGAGGTCCCGCGCCTGGTGCACGGCTTCCTCCGCCGCGACACCCCGGTAACCCCCATTGCCGGTGTCAGCACTCTCGACGACTGGGACACCCTCGGGATGCGGGCAACCCAGAGCAACACGACCAAGCTCGATCACGCCGTGGTGGCCGATGCCGACATCTCGCGCTTCCTGCCGATCGGGCCCAACGCCGACCCGTTCATCTTCGGGATCTTCAGCAACTTCCTGCTGCTGATCGGTTCGGTCTACGCCGGGATCGCCGACCGCGCGCTGGAGCTGGCGGTCGAGGCGGTGCACCGCCGCACCAGTTTGAAGAGCGGAGGCGCGACGTACGCGCACGACCCGGACATCCGGTGGCGGATCGCGGATGCCGCGCTCGCGCTCGACGCGCTCCGTCCCGAACTCGAGGGGCTGGCATCCGATGTCGACACCCTTGTCGACCACGGCGGCAACTGGTTCCGCTACCTGGCGGGTGCGAAGCACCGTTCCACCGAGGCGGCGCGCTACGTCGTGGATCAGGCGCTGCGGGTCGCCGGGGGCGGCGGATACCGCTCGAGCAGCGAGCTGGCCCGCCTGCAGCGCGACGTGCTCGCGGGCATCTACCACCCCTCCGACCCCGAGTCGGTCCACTCGACCGTCGCGGGCGCGCTGCTCGGCCCCGAGTGACGGCTGCCGCCCTGCGGGCGGCCAGGGCGGCCAGGGCGGTCAGGCCGCGCCAGGCTCCCGGGGCGAGAGCCTGAAGACCGGGAATCTGCGGTCCGTCTTCTCCTCATAGGATGCGAAGCCCGGCGCCACCGTCGTGAACCTGCCCCACGCGGCGGCGCGGGCGGCTTCCGGGAGCTCTTCGGCATGCACGGCGACGGTCTCGACGCCGTCCTCGGTGGCCACCTCGAGCTCCAGCTCAGGATGGGCGCGCAGATTGTGGGCCCACGCCGGATCGACCGGCTGGCCGCCGTTGGTCGCCGCGACCAGCCACGCGCCGTCCTCGTGGAGGCCCATCACCGGGTTCAGCCGCACCTGCCCCGACTTCGCGCCCCGCGTGTGCATGACCACGAGGCGGCGCCCGAAGCGCTCGACGGTGCCGTTGTTCTCGCGGAATTCGGCGATGATCTTGTCGTTCCAGGCGCTCATGACTCCATCCTGCCGTCTCGCCCGAGTCCCGCTCGGCGCGCCCGTCCGGGATCGAGCAGGGTTAGCGTTGGCCCATGGCCAACGAGGGTGTCGCGGTACCCGATCTGAGCGGCAGGCTCGCGATCGTCACCGGCGCGAACAGCGGGCTCGGATTGGGTCTCACGGCTCGGCTCGCGGCTGCCGGCGCCGAGGTGGTGATGGCGGTGCGCGACCTCGAGAAGGGCGCAGCCGCCCGGGACGAGGTGCTGGCCGCGAACCCGGAGGCGCGGCTCCGGCTCGAGCGGATCGACCTCGCGTCGCTCGAGAGCGTGCGCGATTTCGCCGATGGCCGGCTGGCGGACGGCCGCCCGGTCGACATCCTGCTCAACAACGCGGGCGTCATGATGCCGCCGGAGCGGAAGACCACCGGTGACGGCTTCGAGCTGCAGTTCGAGAGCAACTACCTCGGCCATTACGCCCTGACGGCGCGGCTGCTGCCGTTGCTGCGGGCCGCCGACTCGCCGCGGGTGACCTCGATGAGCAGCTTCATGGCGTACTTCGGTCGCTTCGACTGGGACGACCTGCAGAGCGAGCGGTACTCGCCGACGCGCTCGTACGGATTGTCCAAGCTCGCGATGCTGGCCTTCGCGCGGGAACTGCAGAGCCGGAGCGACACTCACGGCTGGGGCCTGCTGAGCGACGCCGCGCATCCGGGATACACGCGCACGAACCTGCAGACCACCGGCCCGCGCATGGGCAGGCCGCCGCGGCCGCCTCGCCAGTATTCACGGACCCTGATCTGGCAATTGGTCGACACCGGCATCCTGCCCGCGCTGTATGCGGCGACCAGTCCGGATGCCGTGCCGGGCGGCTACTACGGACCGGACGGCTTCCTCGGCCTGACCGGCGGTCCGCACCGGGCGCGGGAGCCCCGCCGCGCACGGAACGCCGCAGATGCGGCTCGCCTGTTCGACGAGTCGGCCGGACTGAGCGGCGTGACGTTCGGGGAATGACCTCCGGTGAAAGGCCCGCAGCGGTCGCCGCGACCTCAATCGGTGGGCGAGGCCGGCGGCTCGCCGAGGGCGTCCAGCGCCTGCCAGAAGCCATCCGGCACCTCCGCCGCCACCAGTTCTGGCAGCTCCTCGAGGCGCCTGCGCGAATAGATGCCGACCACCGTCGTGTGGATGCGCGGCTCCCGGATCGAGAAGGCGAGGGCTGCCGCGGCGACGCTGATGCCCCAGTCGGCGCACAGCGCGCGCACCTTGTCCAGATGCGCGAGGAACTCGCCGGACGCCGGCTGGTAGGCGTAACTGTCTCCGCGGAACGTCGATCCCGCGAGGATGCCGCCACCGAACGGAGCCGCATTGAACACCGTCATGCCGCGCTCGGCGGCCAGGCGCAGGATCGTCTCAGCCGTGCGATCCACGAGGGTCCACCGGTTGTGGCTCAGGACCACGTCGAAGACATCGGTGCGGATGTACTCCTCGACGAGTTCGTGGGAACCGGCCGCGATGCCGATCGCGCCGATCCGCCCCTCGTCGCGCAGCCGCAGCAGCGCCTCGACCGGACCTCCCGCCGCCATCCCCTCGGAGACGGACAGTCCGTAAGGATCGTGCAGCTGGTACAGCGGCAGTGTCTCGAGACCGAGCCGGGCGCAGCTCTCCTCGAAGGAGCGCAGCACCCGATCGCCGTCGAAGACCCCGGTCCGGGGGTCCTGGTCGGCCTTGGAGAAGACCACCTTTCCGGCCGGGAGGCCGCCCGCCGCCGAGATGGCCTCGCCGAGCAGCGTCTCGGAACGGCCCAGCGCGTAGTTGTTGCTGGTGTCGAGCTGCCGGAACGGTGAGGCGAGCAGCGCCTCCGCGAGCGACTCGTCGGCGCCTGGACGCTTGCCGAGGCCGGAGGTGCCCACCGTGACGGGCTCGAGGTCGGTGCGATCGAACACCTTCCCAGTAGAGCATGCCGGCGCGCGGCGCGCGTCCTTCGGACCCCGGCCCGCGCTCGGGGCGCCTGCGGCGCCTGGAAACGTCTCGGCAACATCCCGTCAGTAGAGTCGCTCCATGGGCGACCTGTTCGACGGTTACGGCTCGATCGCGACGAAGCGGGGCGGAGCCCCGGCCTGGGATGAGATGTTCGCCGACCCGGAGGCGGCGGATTCCGCGAGCGCGCGCGAGGCGTACAGGGAGATCCACACGGCCCTCGCGCGGATGACCCAGGAGGAACTGCGCGGACGCACCGAGGCCCTCGCCAGCTCCTATCTCGCGCAGGGCGTCACCTTCGATTTCGCCGGCGAGGAGCGCCCTTTCCCGCTCGACGCGGTACCGCGCGTCATCGAGCAGTCCGAATGGTCGGTCGTCGAGGCCGGGGTGAAGCAGCGGGTCCGCGCGCTCGAGGCCTTCCTGGCGGATGTCTACGGCAGGCAGCGGGCCGTGCTCGACGGGGTCATCCCGGCACGGCTGATCAGTTCGTCCAGACACTTCCACCGCCAAGCCGCGGGCATCTTCAGTGCCAACGGCGTGCGCATCCAGGTCTCGGGCATCGACCTGATCCGCGACGAGCACGGCAGCTGGCGGGTGCTCGAAGACAATGTGCGCGTGCCGTCCGGCGTGAGCTATGTCATCTCGAACCGCCGCGTCATGGCGCAGACCCTGCCCGAGCTGTTCATGTCGATGCGGGTGCGACCGGTCGGCGACTACCCGCAGCGGCTGCTGCAGGCGCTGCGGGCATCCGCCCCCGAAGGCGTCGGCGAACCGGTGATCGTCGTCCTCACCCCGGGCGTCTACAACTCGGCGTACTTCGAGCACACCCTGCTGGCCCGCCTCATGGGCGTGGAGCTGGTCGAAGGCCGCGACCTGTTCTGCTCGGGAGGCAAGGTGTGGATGCGCACCACCGCCGGTCCGACGCGCGTCGACGTGATCTACCGCCGGGTCGACGACGAGTTCCTGGATCCGCTGCAGTTCCGCGCCGACTCCATGCTCGGCTCGCCCGGGCTCATGCTCGCGGCCCGGCTCGGCAACGTGACCATCGCGAACGCGATCGGCAACGGGGTGGCCGACGACAAGCTCGTCTACACCTACATGCCCGACTTGATCCGCTACTTCCTCTCCGAGGAGCCGATCATCGCCAATGTCGACACCTGGCGCCTGGAGGAGCCGGGCGCGCTCGAGGAGGTGCTCGACCGGCTCGACGAACTCGTCGTGAAACCGGTCGACGGCTCCGGGGGCAAGGGCCTCGTCGTCGGTCCCGACGCGAGCAGGCAGGAACTGGACGAACTCACCGCCCGGCTGAGGAAGGACCCGCGCGGCTGGATCGCCCAGCCCGTTGTGCAGTTGTCGACGATCCCCACGCTGGTCGACGACGGGATGCGGCCGCGGCACGCCGATCTGCGCCCCTTCGCGGTCAACGACGGAACGGATGTCTGGGTGCTGCCGGGCGGGCTCACCCGGGTCGCGCTCGCCGAGGGCCAGCTCGTCGTCAACAGTTCCCAGGGGGGCGGCTCGAAGGACACCTGGATCGTCGGGCACGAGCCGCTGCACACGGCCGACCACAGCATCCAGGGCCTGGTCGCCGATCAGGCCGCGGTCACCACCTCGATCCCGATCATCGCCGAAGGCCACCGCCCCGACC
>WOYR01000240.1:9709-13303 GCA_011620705.1 Microbacteriaceae bacterium
TACATCGAGCGCAGCGACGGCACAGCGCGCATCCTCGATGTGCACCTCCAGCTGCTGCTCGAGGACCCGTGGATCGAGGAGAACCTCGCATGCCGCTCGCTGCTGAGCGTGATGGGCGCCGAGGTCGACGACACAGCCGAGGTCACCCGCGCCGATGTGCTCACGCTGCTCGCCGTCGACCGCAACCAGCCGGCGTCCATCGCATACTCGCTCGCAGCGGCACGGGAGAACGCCCGGCGGGCGCGGGAGGTCGTCAGCACCGAGCTCTGGGAGGCGCTCAACACCACCCGCGCTCGGATGCCGCGCAAGGTCGCCACCGACAAGGTGCACGAGTTCTTCGCCTGGGTGCGCGAACGCGCGGCGCTCGCCGTGGGGATCATCGAGTCCTCGACCAGCCGCGACGAGGCGTGGAGCTTCTTCACCCTCGGGCGCTCGATCGAGCGCGCCGACATGACGGCGCGACTGCTGGCGACGCGGTCGCTGACCGAGGCGTCCGGCCCGTCGTGGACGACCATCCTGCGCTCGGTCGGCGCATACGAGGCCTACCTCCGGACCTATCGCGGGGTGCCCAGCGCCCGGAACGCCGCCGAGTTCCTGCTGCTCGACCGGCTGTTCCCCCGCAGCATCCTGTTCTCGGTGACCCGCGCTGAGCAGTGCATGCGGGAGCTCGAGCCCCGCAGCGACCGGGTGGGGGTCAGCGACCAGACCCAGCGCCTGCTCGGCCAGATCCGCAGCGAACTCGAGTACCGACCGATCGCCGACATCATCGAGGACCTCCCCACCCACATGGACAACGTGCAGCGGGCCACCAGCGCGGCCAGCGAGGCGATCCGCCAGCGCTACTTCCCGACCAACTCCGCGCCGAGCTGGATGGGCGAGAACTCGTGAACCGGCTGCGCATCCGGCACGAGACCGGGTTCCACTACGACGGCGAGGTCACGGCCTCCTACAACGAGGCCCGGATGCTGCCGATGAGCGACGACCGCCAGCTGGTGCTCTTCAGCAACCTCGAGATCCTGCCGATCTCGAGCCATCACAGCTACACCGATTACTGGGGGACGCGGGTCTCGAGTTTCGAGGTCCTCAGCCCGCACCGGGAGCTGTCGCTCGCGGCGACCAGCCTGGTCGAGGTGCGGCCGCGGGAGCATCCCGAGCACCGGCTCAGTTGGGAGACGCTGGCCGACGAGATCGAACGCGCCACCGAGTACGTCGAGCAGCTCGGCCAGACCCCGCGCACGCAGCCGCCTGCTGAGCTGGTCGAGCTGGCGCGGAGCATGCTGTCGAAGTCCGAATCCCCCTGCGACACCGCCCTCGCGATCTGCGAGGAGATCGGCAACCGCATCGAGTACATGCCCGGCTCGACCAGCGTCTACACCACCGCCCGAGAGGCCTGGGACAAGAAGAAGGGCGTCTGCCAGGACATCACGCACCTGGCGATCGGGGCCCTGCGCTCCATCGGCATCCCGGCGCGCTACGTCAGCGGCTACCTGCACCCCATGACGGATGCCGCGATCGGCGAGACCATCGCCGGCGAGTCGCATGCCTGGGTCGAGTGGTTCTGCGGGGACTGGCGCGGCTTCGACCCCACCAACCTGATCGACATCGGCGACCGGCACGTGGCGGTCGGCCGCGGTCGGGACTACAACGACGTGCCGCCGCTGCGGGGGGTGTACGCCGGGCCCTATGCCAGCAAGTTGTTCGTCACGGTCGAGATCACGCGGGAGGCGTGACCGCGGGCGTCAGCTCTTCTTCGCCTCGGTCTCGATCACCGCGATCTCGGTGGCCGCGGTCTCACGGTCGTCGGTGATCTCGAGGCCGAAGGGCATGCGCCGGCTCACGCGGAAGCGGATGCGGACCGAGTGCGACCGCGCGAACCAGATGAGTGCGGTGACGGTGGCGATCACGCCGCCCATCGCCCCGACGATGAGGCCCCACCGCGGTCCGAAGGCGTTGTCGACCCATCCGATCAGCGGGGCCCCGATGGGGGTCCCGCCCATCAGGATCGCCATGTACAGCGACATCACGCGGCCGCGCAGTGCTTGCGGCGTCGTGGTCTGCACGTAGGCGTTGGCGTTGTTGAGCATGGTGATGGAGCTGATTCCGACCAGCGGAAGGACGAGCCCGAAGGCGAGGTAGCTCGGCATCAGGGCGGCCGCTGTCAGGGAGAACGCGAATCCCGCGCTTGCCAGCACGACATTGCGCAGCCGGGGCCTTTCCCGTCGTGCCGCCAGGAGGGCGCCGACCACCGAACCGACCGCCAGCGCGGAGGACAGGATGCCGAAGGTGTCGGCGCCTTGATGGAAGACCGTGCTGGCCATGGTCGAGGTGAAGATCGGGAAATTGAGGCCGAGGGTGCCCATCGCGAACACCATGATGAAGAGCATCACCAGGTCGGTGCGGCCGTGGATGTAGCGGAAGCCGTCGCGGATCTGGCCGCGCCGGCCCTTGGCCGCGCGGTCCTGCGGCGTCAGCTCCGATGCCCGCATCGCCGTGAGTGCGACCATCGTCGCGGCGAAGGCCAGCGCGTTGATCAGGAACACCCAGCCCGATCCGACGCCCGCGATCAGCAGGCCCGCGACAGCAGGACCGATCAGCCGCGCGGTGTTGAAGGAGGTGCCGTTCAGGCCGACCGCATTGGACAGGAGCTTTTGAGGGACAAGGGATCCGACGAACGTCTGCCGCGCCGGGGAGTCGAACGCCGTCACGATGCCGAGGCCGAGGGCGAACAGGAACATCATCCAGAGCTGCAGCATGCCGGTCAGGGTCAGCACTCCGAGCGCGAGCCCGAGCAGCCCCATCGTGCCCTGGGTGATCATCAGCAGTTTGCGCCGATCGACACGGTCGGTCACCAGGCCGGTGATCGGGACCAGCAGCAGCTGCGGGCCGAATTGCAGGGCCATGGTGACCCCCACCGCGCCCGCGTCATTGTGGGTGAGGTGGGTGAGGACGACCCAGTCCTGGGCGGTGCGCTGCATCCAGGTGCCGATGTTCGTCACGGTCGATCCGACGAACCAGAGGCGGTAGTTGAAGAAGCTCAGAGAGCGGAACGCGCTGCTCACAGTTCCGCCCACCGCCGCAGGACCGGCACCAGCGTGTCGAATGCGGCGCGCTCCTCGGCGGTCAGCTCGGCAAGGCGGTGGCTGAACCATGCGGTGCGAAGTCGGCGCGTCTCGGCGATGAGCTCCCGACCGGCGGCCGTGATGCTCACGACGACCTTGCGGGCGTCATCCGGATCGGGTGCCCTCTTCACCAGACCGGCTTGTTCGAGGGTGTTGAGCGTCCGGTTCATCGAGGGCGGGGTCACGCGCTCGCGCTCGGCGAGCGAGCCGGGGCTCGCGGCCTCATGCTCGACGCGGAACAGCACGCCGAGCTTGGCGTCGCTCATCGTCCCGTCTGCGCGGTTGCTCCGGATCCGGCGGGCGACGCGCTGCAGCAGGATGCGCAGCTCGTCCTCATCCGCCATGGTCGTTAGTTTAGCTCATTAGCATGGCTAACGCTGAATCGGGAGAAGAGCCGCCACCCTAGGATGAGGCGAGCAAGGAGGCTCCATGCCCACGTCATCGGCTGCCCGCGGCGACTACAGCTATGTGGACG
>WOYR01000045.1 GCA_011620705.1 Microbacteriaceae bacterium
GAAGGCGAGCACCATCGTCATGGTGAGCATGCCGTCCTCCATCAGCCGCCCGAACATGGCCGCCAGCATCGGGGTCACCGCCATGACGCCCGCAGTCCCGAGACCGACGGCCGGTCCGCGCCAACGGGCGCCGATCGCATAGGCGGCGACGATGGTGATGAGACCCTCGATCACCTGGGGAAGTGACAGCGCCCAGGCGTGGAATCCGAACAACCGGATCGACAGTGCCTGCGGCACCAGGAATCCGGACAGCTTGTCGAGCGTCATGCTCGCCGAGGGATCCATCGCCCCGGTGAGCAGGGCGCCCCAGCTCTCCGACATGCTCTTCGCGGCGCTCGCGTAGTAGGTCGAGACGCCGCTGTAGCCGATGTTCCAGGAGTAGAGCAGCCCCGCGAGCAGCAGGATGCTGCCGAGCGGGGGGAGCACCCACCGGGGCTGTCCGCGGAGGACGCGCACCTCCGGAGAGGAGACGGTACCGGTCACGTGCGCGCGTCCTTTCGTGCTGCGGGATCGCGTGCGACGCTAGCTGCGCCGGTGTCAGAGAAACTCGGAATCCGGTCCCGCCTCTGAGAGTCCATCCACGATGCGCTCGTAGACTCGATGGCATGTCATTGCTCGAGGGCATCTCCACCCCACGCGACCTGGACGGATTGACCCGGGAGCAGCTGGTGCAGCTCGCCGAAGAGATCCGGGTATTCCTGGTGGCCGCGGTCTCGAAGACCGGCGGGCACCTCGGGCCGAATCTCGGAGTGGTCGAGCTGACCATCGCGATCCACCGGGTGTTCGACTCCCCCCGCGACGCGATCGTGTTCGATGTCGGGCACCAGAGCTATGTGCACAAGCTGCTGACCGGCCGTCACGACTTCTCGAGGCTCCGGATGGCGGGCGGCCTGTCCGGCTACCCGCAGCGCTCGGAGTCTGTGCACGACATCGTCGAGAGTTCCCATGCCTCCAGTTCGTTGAGCTGGGCGGATGGGATCTCCCGCGCCTTCGCGATGACCGGCCAGGACGACCGCTGCGTCGTCGCGGTCGTGGGCGATGGAGCGCTGACCGGCGGGATGACATGGGAGGCGCTGAACAACATCAGCGACGACAACAGCCGCCGCCTGGTCATCGTCGTCAACGACAACGGCCGTTCGTACGCGCCGACGATCGGCGGCATGGCGCGCTTCCTCAACACCGTCAGGACCCGCCGCGAGTACCGCGATCTGTACCGCTCCAGCGAACGTCTGTTCGCCAGGTTCGGCGCGCCAGGTCGCGCGATCTATCGCGGAACGCGGGGCGCCATGCACGGCTTCCTCGCCCGCTTCAGCAACAACGAGGCGCTGTACTCGAACCTCGACATCAAGTACATCGGGCCGATTCCCGGGCACGATCTGCCCGCCCTCGAGGCGGCGCTCACCCAGGCCAAGAACTACGAGGCGCCGGTGATCGTGCACGTCATCACCGAGAAGGGCCACGGCTTCGAGCCCGCGGTCGCCGACGTGGCTGATCAATTCCATGCGATCGGCCAGATCGACCCGGAGACGGGTGAGCCGATCGAGCCCGCGAGCCGGCCATCCTGGACCTCGGTGTTCGCGGACGCGATGGTCGAGCTGGCCGACCGCAACCCGCGCCTGGTCGGGATCACGGCCGCCATGCTGCGTCCGACAGGCCTCTACCGGATGGCCGAGAGGTACCCGGCCCGCGTCTTCGACGTCGGCATCGCCGAGCAGCACGCGGTCACCAGTGCGGCGGGACTCGCTTTCGGCGGCCTGCACCCGGTGGTGGCGATCTACGCGACCTTCATGAACCGCGCGTTCGATCAGGTGCTGATGGATGTCGCGCTGCACAAGGCCGGCGTCACCTTCGTGCTCGACCGCGCCGGGGTGACCGGCCCCGACGGCCCGAGCCACCACGGCATGTGGGATCTGGCGATCCTGCAGGCGGTGCCGGGCGTCCGCATCGCCGCGCCGCGCGACGCGAGCCGGCTGCGCGAGGAACTCGGCGAGGCGGTCGCCGTGGAGGACGGTCCGACGGTGGTCCGCTTCCCGCGCGGCACCGTCGGCAACGAGTTCGACGCGCAGCGCCGCACCGCGGACGGCGTCGACGTGCTGCGCGAGGCGCCGCACCGCGATGTGCTGATCGTGGCGGTCGGGCCGATGGCGAAGCTCGCGCTCCAGGTCGCCGAGCGCCTCGCCGACCAGGGGATCGGCGCGACGGTCGTCGATCCGCGCTGGGTGATCCCCGTTCCTGCGAGCATCATCGAGTTCGCGGCCCAGCATCGTCTGGTGGTGAGCATCGAGGACGGGATCCGCGTGGGCGGCGTCGGCACGCGCATCCGCCAGGACCTGCGCGCGGCCGGAGTCGACACCGCCGTCGACGAGCTCGGACTCCCCGACGAGTTCATCCCGCAGGCCACCCGCGACGAGATCTTCGCCGAGGTCGGCCTGACCGAGCAGCGGATCGCGAGGGACATCGTCTCCCAGGTGCTCGGCACCCGCATCCCGGTCGCCCGGCCGCTGCCCGAGGATCTCGAAGAGCGCGCAGAGCAGCACAAGCTCGCCGGATCCTAGGGTCCGTTCCCGCGGGAGCGGGTGGACCGGGCACCCAGCGGAACTCATCTCATAGGAAAGGCTCTGCACATGAAGCACACCACCATCGGAACCCTCGACGTCTCCCGGCTGGGGCTCGGCACCATGGGGATGTCGGCGTACTACACCGGCGCCGGCAAGGACGAGGCGGAGTCGATCCGCACGATCCGTCGCGCCCTCGAACTCGGGGTCACCTTCTTCGACACCGCGCAGGCCTACGGCCCCTTCACCAACGAGGAACTGCTGGGCAGGGCGATCGGGGCGGATCGCGACCAGGTGGTGATCGCCTCCAAGTTCGCGATCGTCAACCGCGAGAGCGGGGCGCGCGAGCAGAACGGGAGCCCGGAGAACCTGCGCGCCTCCTTCGACGATTCGCTGCGCCGGCTCGGCACCGACCACCTCGACCTCTACTACGAGCACCGCATCGATCCGAAGGTCCCGATCGAAGACACCGTGGGCGCGTTCGCCGAACTGATCCAGGCCGGCAAGCTGCGCGGCTACGGGCTGTCGGAGGCCTCGGCTGACACCATTCGGCGGGCGCATGCCGTGCATCCGGTGACCGCGGTGCAGAGCGAGTACTCGCTCTGGACGCGCGATCCCGAGGCGGAGGTGCTGCCGCTGCTGCGCGAACTCGGGATCGGTTTCGTGCCGTACTCGCCGCTCGGCCGCGGATTCCTGACCGGCGCGATCCGATCGCAGGATGCGCTCGACGCGAGCGACTTCCGCCGGGCCAATCCGAGGTTCGAAGGCGAGAATCTGGTCGAGAACCTGAAGATCGTGGATGCCGTCGCGGCCGTCGCGGAGGAGGTCGGCGCCACGCCGGCGCAGGTCGCGCTGGCCTGGATCCTCAGTCACGGCGAGGGGATCGCGCCGATCCCGGGAACCAAGCGGGTCAGCAGGCTCGAGGAGAACGTGGCTGCCGACGCGCTGACGCTGAGCGCCGAGCAGCTCGCCGCGCTGAGCGCCCTTCCAACCCCGGCGGGCGACCGCTACGCCGACATGGCAGCGCTGAACGGCTGAGCACCCCTGGAGCCTCCCGGCCGGTCAGCCTCGAGAACCGGTCAGAGCCATTTGATCATTCCGAAGGAACAGCCGCGGATGAGGTCTCTGGCTCCTGGGCGGCGTCGGCAAAGGCGCGGGCGATGACCGGTGCGGTTGCGTCGAGCTGCCACGGGCGGGCGCCGAGCGCCGCGAGCGCCGCTGCGATGCTCTCGGAGCTCGCCGGCGCCGGGGGCGCCCATGCGAGGCGTCGAAGGAACTCCGGCGTGAGCAGGTTCTCGATCGGGATGTCGAGGCGGGTTGCGACCTCGGTCACGGCCGCGCGTGCGCGCCTCAGCCTGCGGTCGGCGTCCGGGTTCTTGTCCGCCCACACCCGCGGTGGCGGAAGGGCGTCGCTGGGCGGGTGCAGCTGCGGCAGCTCGGTGGCAGCCAGCCCGTCCTGGATGGCCGCGAACCAGCGGTCGAGCTGGCTGCGGCTGGCGCGTCCCGTGAACTCCTTGATGCCGGCCAGCTCGCGCTTGGTCGCCGGCAGCAGCCGCGCCGCGGCGACCAGTGATGCGTCGGGGACCAGTCGGCCGGGCGCCGTGTCGATCTCGCGGGCGTAGTCGTCGCGGGCCGTCCAGAGAGCGCGCGCGACGGCGAGATTGCGGGCCTGGCGGAGGGTGTGGAGTCCCGAGAGCCGGCGCCAGGGATCCTCGCGCACCGGCGTCTCACGGCGCAGCACGGCGTCGAACTCCTGCGCCGCGATCTCCGTCTTGCCGGAGGACGCCAGGATCTCGGCGATCCTGTCGCGCAGATCTGGCAGCAGTTCGACGTCGAGTGCCGCATAGACCAACCAGCTCTGCGGCAGCGGCCGGGTCGACCAGTCGGCTGCCGAATGCTCCTTGGCGAGATGGATGCCGAGCAACTGCTCGACGACCGGCCCCAGGCCCACGCGCGGCAGGCCCGCGAGCCGGGCGCCGAGTTCCGTGTCGAAGATGCGCGCCGGATCCAGACCCACCTCGCGCAGGCAGGCGAGGTCCTGACTCGCGGCGTGCAGGATCCACTCCTCGTCCGCCATCACCGCGGCGAGCGCCGACAGCTCGCCGATCGCCGGGGGGTCGAAGAGGAAGGCGCCGGAGCCGCGGCGGAAGACCTGGATCAAGTAGGCGCGCTGCGAGTAGCGGAAGCCGGAGGCGCGCTCGGCATCCACTCCGAAAGGTCCAACGCCTGCAGCGAGCCGCTCGACCGCGAACTCGTATTCGGCGCGCGTGTCGATGACGTGCAGCGGCGCATGCGGCTCGGGTTCGCGGAGCGCTGGGACCGCTTCGGCCCGCTCGGCGGGAGTTTCCGGCCCGGCCGGATCCTCGCCCATCGGGTGCGCTGCGGATCCCGGCTGGATGAACAGTGGTCCGTCAGTCACGCGTCGCCCGGAGATCGGGAAGGAGGCTCACCGCATCAGTGGTCGGCGGGAGGCCGGCGAGCTGGCAGACCAGCTCGCTCCAGCCCTCGACGTGGGCGGCGAAGTCGGTGTCGGTCGGGGTCCAGGATGCGCGGATCTCGAGCTGCGCCCCGTCGCTCTGCCCGGCCAGCTCCCCGAATCCGGTCGACAGCACCTTGGTGGCGGTGCCCGATGCGGAGTGGTAGTGCGCGCCGCGCAGCTCGAGCGCGTCGACGAGCCACGACCAGGCGACCTCCGCCAGGAATGGATCGAGCCCGATGTCCGTCTCGAGCGGCGCCTGCGCGAAGCAGACGACACGGAATTGCCCTCCCCAGGCCTCGGGCTCCTCCATGTCGTAGAGCAGCACGAAACGCCCGGTGCCGAGAACGGAATCGACGCCGTGCAGGGCGGGTCGGACATCGCCGGCCATCGCGATCGCGTGGGGCGCGAGTCCGGTCGGCGCCGGGATCTCGGCGAGCTCCAGCTCCGGACGCGCGGCCGCGTGCCGCACCGCATCGATCGCATCGCGGAAGGCGAGCGGGAGGAGGGGACCGGATGCGGATTCGGGCACGTCTGCAGACTAGGGTTTTCGCAGAGGCGGCGTCACCTGCCACGCCGCTCCGAGCCCGGAGCCGCCCGGAGCAAGGGGAGCACCATGGCCAGCCGAACGGGCGCGGGTCGCACCGGGAGCAGCCGCACCGGCAAGGTCCTGGCCGGCTCGGCGATCGGCGTGCTGGCGCTCGGCGGCGCCGTCGCCGCAGCGGCCGCGGCGATCAGCGTGGTCGTCGCCAGGACCGTGATCGTGCCGCCGTCGCGGCGGATCGACGACATCCAGGTCCTCGCGGTCGACCCGGTGCGGAAGACCATCGTGCTGTCGTCGACGCCCGAGTCGCGGTTGCCGGGGGAGTACAGCTTCTGGTTCTCGGGCGACACCGGTCATGTGCGGGTCGGCGACATCCTGTCGCAGGATCTGCGGACGGTCACCCGGCCGGTCGAGGTGCCCGACTTCGGAGATCTCGCGGCGGCACAGCGCGGTCGTTTCAGCGGCTGGTACTACCTGACACCGGCCGACATGGGGCTGGACTACGAGGATGTGCGGATCGCCACGCCGCTGGGCGACGCCCCAGCCTGGCTGATCCCTGCCGAAGGATCCGACGGGAAGCGATGGATGATCGGGGTGCACGGCCGCGCCGTGCGCCGCCCTGAGACGCTGCGCGGCGTCATCCCGTTCCGCGCAGAGGGTTTCACCTCCCTGCTCGTCAGCTACCGCAACGACGGCGACGCCCCGCGCAGCGACGACTACCGCTATGCGCTCGGCGACCGCGAGTGGCTCGATGTGGAGGCCGCCATGCAGTACGCGCTGTCGCATGGAGCAGAGGAGCTGGTGCTCATGGGCTGGTCGATGGGCGGCGCCACGGTGCTGCAGGCGCTCACCCGTTCGGCGTTGGGGGAGCGGGTGGTGGGCGTCGTGCTCGAGTCGCCGGTCGTCGACTGGATCGCGACCCTCGACTTCCAGGCCGAACTGCGCCGCCTCCCCTCGGCGATCCGCCGCGGCGTGCTCAGCCTGTTCAAGCACCGCTGGGGACGACCCCTCACCGGGCTGGCCGAGCCGCTCGACCTCGACCGCCTCGATTTCGTGACCCGCGCCCAGGAGCTCGACCGCCCGATCCTGATCCTGCACAGCGACGACGACGGTTTCGTCCCGTCGACGGCGTCGCGCGCGCTGGCCGTCGCCCGGCCCGACATCGTCAGCTACGAGGCATTCGAGATCGCACGCCACACCAAGCTGTGGAACTACGACCGCGAGAAGTGGGAGGGCGCGATCCGGCGCTGGATCGAGGCGCTGCCGCATTCCACGACCGCGACGGCCGGACAGGAGCGATCCTCGGGCGGAGCAGGCTAGAGAGCTGCGGACTTCTCCTTGACCTGGCGCTGGATGCGGCCGAGCATCCCGATCATCCCGCGCAGCCGGAGCGGGCTGACCGCCTCGGTCAGGCCGATCTCCAGCGGGAAGTCGGACGGAACGGCCAGAACCTGCTCGACCGTCAACCCGGCGAGACCCTGTGCCAGGATCGAGGCGAATCCGCGAGTCGTGGGCGATTCCCGCGGTGCGGTCAGGAACACGCGGACCACGCGATCCTCATCCACCTCGACGAAGAGGAAGACGGGCGACTGGCATTCGACGACCCGCTCCAGCAGATCGGGATGATCGGCGTAGCGCTCGGGGAGTTCGGGCAACTCCTGCGAGAACTCCAGCAGCAACTGCAGGCGATCGCTCTGCTCGAGCGCCAGGAAGTCGTCGCGGATGTCGGCGAGGGCCTCGGGGAGTGCGGTGTCGGTCACCCCTTCAGTGTGCCAGTCAGTGAGCGACGGCGCCGGGCTCCGCGCCCTTGACGATCGGCACGCGCACCGCGCTGCCCCATTCGGTCCACGATCCGTCGTAGTTGCGCACGTTCTCGAAGCCGAGCAGGTGGGTCAGCACGAACCAGGTGTGGCTCGAGCGCTCGCCGATTCGGCAGTACGCGATGACATCGTCGCCGGGCTTCAGACCGGCTCCGGCGAGGTAGACCTCCTCGAGCTCTGGACGGGTCTTGAAACTGCCGTCCTCGGCAACGGCCTTCGCCCATGGCACATTCTGCGCGGTCGGGATGTGGCCGGCGCGCAGCGCGCCCTCCTCCGGGTAGGCGGGGGCGGAGGTGCGGTAGCCGACGTACTCCTCGGGGGAGCGCACATCGATCAGAGGGGAGCTGCCGATCACCTCCAGCACGTCGTCCCTGAAGGCGCGGATGACGGAGTCGTCCCGTTCCACCACCGGATAGTCCACCGGGGCCGGGGTGGGGACGACGGTCGTGTACGCCCTGCCCTCGGCCTCCCATTTGGCGCGGCCGCCGTCGAGCAGGCGCACATCCTTGTGGCCGAACAGGCTGAACACCCAGAGGGCGTATGCGGCCCACCAGTTGTTCTTGTCGCCGTAGATGACGACGGTCGTATCGCGGGCGATGCCTTTCGAGCCGAGGAGCTTCGCGAAGCCGGCGCCATCGAGGTAGTCGCGGGTGACCGGGTCGTTCAGCTCGGTGTGCCAGTCGATCTTGACGGCGCCTTCGATGTGGCCGGTCTCGTAGAGCAGCACGTCCTCATCGGATTCGACCACGACCAGGCCGGGCTCGCCCAGGTGCGCGGAGAGCCAGTCCGTGCTCACCAGGCGTTCGGGATGGGCGAAGGCGGCGAAGGCTGGCGAAGGGTCGTTCTCAATGGGCATCTGCGTCTCCTGAGTGAAGCGGCCTGCAGCGGTAGGCTGAGGCGTCCCCTTCAGGGTAGACAGTCGATCACGTGCCCGCTGACGTGCCGTAAGAGTTCGACACGAAGTCCGAGTCCCGAGGCACATCCCATGCAGCAGTTGTCCGTCCCGTCATTGGCCGAGCGCGCTCCGCAGATGAGCGGCGCCGAGATGGCGGCATCCCTCGTTCCGCCACGGCAGTTCGCGGATGCGACGCTCGAGAACTACCGCCCGGATCCCGACTACCCGTCCCAGGCCCAGGCCGTCGCGAAGGTGCTGGCCTTCGTCGACACGTGGAAGGGGGCGGGCGGCGGGCGCTTCGGCCGGCGCAGAGCCCCCGGCGTCAAGCCGGGCCTGTACCTCGACGGCGGCTTCGGGGTCGGCAAGACCCACCTGCTCGCCGCGCTCTGGAAGCTCGCCCCCGGCCGCAAGTACTTCGGCACCTTCATCGAGTACACCGCGCTGGTCGGTGCGCTCGGCTATGCGGCGACGGTGAAGCTGCTCAGCGGGGCCAGCCTGCTGGCGATCGACGAGTTCGAGCTCGACGATCCAGGCGACACGATGCTCATGAGCCGGCTGCTCGGCGAACTCACGGCATCCGGCACCCGGATCGCGGCCACCTCCAACACGCCGCCGAACGCGCTGGGTGAGGGCCGCTTCGCGGCATCGGACTTCCTGCGCGAGATCCGGAGCATGGCGGATCGCTTCGAGATCGTGCGGATCGATGGGCTGGACTACCGTCACCGCGAGGTGGAGGGGCACGCGCCCGCGCTGGACGAGGACGCCTTCGATGCGGCGATCACGGATGCGGCCTCCGCCGGCACCGCCGGCTCGGTGACGGCCGATGACTTCCGATCGCTGCTCGCGCACCTGGCGACCGTGCATCCCTCGCGTTATGTGAAGCTGGTCGACGGCCTCGACACGGTCGGACTGCGAGGTGTCCGAACGCTCGGCGATCAGTCGGATGCGCTGCGCTTCGTGGCCCTGGTCGACCGGCTCTACGACGCGCAGGTCCGGGTGCTCGGCACGGGCACGCCCCTCGACTCGGTGTTCGGGGAAGAGATGCTGGCGGGCGGTTACCGCAAGAAGTACCTGCGCGCGGTGTCGCGGCTCATCGCGATGACCACGGGGCAGCCCGAGTAGGGGTCAGGAGGTCTCGGGCCCGGGGCCGGCCCTGCGATAGCTGCGAGCTCGAAGACCCGTCACGACCGCACCGATGATCGCACCGATGATCGAGCCGATCAGAACGGCGAGCGTGCCCTGCGCGATGATGCTGCCGTCTGCGCGGAACGCGAGCTCGTTCATCAGCAAGGAGACGGTGAAGCCGATCCCGCCCAGGGTGGCGACCACCAGCACGTCGCCGACGGGGACCGCCATGGCTCGCTGCGCCTTCGGCACCAGCCGGGAGGCGATGATCGCCCCAGCAGTGATTCCGACCAGCTTGCCGACCGGCAGGGCGACCATGATGCCCCAGAACACCGGGCTGAGCCCCGAGATCCCGACCGACGGGATGATCACGAGTGCCGAGACGAACGCGAACAGCGGGAGGACCAGGCCGTTCGACCACGGCTCGAGGGTGTGCCGTGCCTTTCCGGCGACGGCGGGCGCCATGATCAGGCCGAGGGCGACCCCGGCGATCGTCGGGTGGATCCCCGAGAGATGCACCAGCGTCCAGGCGGCAGCACCGAGAACGATCAGCGCTGCAACGATCCAGGGCGCCCGTCGCCCGCGCACCCGGTAGCTCAGGAAGCCGAACAGCAGCACGACCGGCACCGCGGTCAGCAGCGGAATCGGGTTCAGCTCACTGGTGAACAGGAAGGCGATCAGGAGGATCGCGATCAGGTCGTCGATCACGGCGAGCGCGAGCAGCAGGGCGCGAACCCGTGAGGGGAGTCCCCTCCCGAGCAGGGCGAGCACCCCCAGCGCGAAGGCGATGTCGGTCGCGGTCGGGATGGGCCATCCGTTCACCAGCGCCGGATCGCGCACGAATCCGAGGTAGACGAGCGCCGGCGCGAGCACGCCGCCGATCGCGGCGACCGCAGGGACCAGGGCCTTGCGCGCGCTGTCCAGCTCGCCGTGCGTCAGCTCGTGGCGCAACTCGGTGGCGGCCAGGAAGAAGAAGACGGCGAGCAGCCCGTCGGTGATCCAGTGGCCGGCGGAGAGCTCGAGGCCCAGCCACGGGATGCCGAGGTGCGCGTCGCGCGCGGTGAACAGGGCGGGCCCGACCGGGCTGTTGGCCAGGGCGACCCCCAGCGCCGCGGCCACGACGAGGAGCACGGCCGCGACGCGTTCGGAGCGGAAGAGGGTCACCCGCCCATTCTGTCTCCCCGTCGTGGCTGCACCGCCGCCGAATTGGGGGCGGATTCGCCCCTCCTCGAAACACGATGTTTACACCAGCCAACCGCGCGTAACGCCCCTGAAACACGTGGACAGCAGGGCGGTAACGTGCCCCCGCCACACTGGCCTTGAACCCGACGTCCGGTCCCCTTGGTGCGAGCGCGGATGCCAGGCTTCTCCCCCTCACCCGGGCACAAGAGAGAAAAAGAGGAACCTACCCATGCTCCATCTCGCGAGCGGTCCCACCATTGGAGACACGGTGACCGCAATCAACTCGCTCTGGCTGATCGTCGCCGCAGCGTTTGTGCTGCTCATGACGCCGGGCGTCGCCTTCTTCTACGGCGGCATGGTCAAAGCGAAGTCCGTCATCAGCATGATGATGATGAGCTTCGGTGCCATCGCCATCGTCGCGGTCCTCTGGGTGCTCTACGGCTACGGCCTGGCGTTCGGAACCCCGCTGATCCCGCACTTCCTGGGCAACCCCTTCGATCCGTCGAACAACCTGCTCGGGCTGAGCAACCTGCTGGGCATCGACAAGACGGGGGCCATGTCGCCGGATCTGAACGGGCTCGCCTTCGTCGGATTCCAGGCGACCTTCGCGATCATCACGGTCGCGCTGATCTCGGGCGCGATCGCCGATCGCGCCAAGTTCGGCGCATGGATGGTCTTCGCCGGCGTCTGGGTGACGGTCGTCTACTTCCCGGTCTGCTACGCGGTGTTCAACCTCGGTGACGGCTTCTCGGCGCACGTGCTCGGCGTGAACGACTTCGCCGGTGGAACCGCGGTGCACATCAACGCCGGTGCTGCAGGCCTCGCACTCGCGCTGGTGCTCGGCCGTCGTGTCGGATTCAAGAAGGGCATGAACGCCCCCCACAACGTGCCGCTGACCCTGATCGGCGCCGCTCTGCTGTGGTTCGGCTGGTTCGGCTTCAACTCCGGCTCCGAAGCCGCCGTCGACGGCGTCGCCGCCATCGCCTGGATCAACACGCTGGCCGCGCCCGCCGCTGCCATCCTCGGCTGGCTCATCGTGGAGAAGATCAAGGACGGCAAGCCGACTTCGATCGGTGCGGGATCGGGCGCTGTCGCCGGCCTCGTCGCCATCACGCCGGCGTGCAACATCCTTTCGCCGTTCTGGGCGGTCGTGCTCGGCCTGATCACCGGCGCGATCTGCTCCGTCGCGATCGAGCTGAAGTTCAAGCTCGGCTTCGACGACTCGCTCGACGTGGTCGGCATCCACCTTGTCGGCGGTCTGATCGGAACCCTGTACATCGGCTTCTTCGGCCAGGGCATCGGCATGATCTACACCGGGACCGGTTGGCAGCTCGGGGCTCAGGCCCTCGGCGCCTTCGGCGTGATGATCTACTCCTTCGTGCTGGCGTTCGTCATCGGTTGGATCATCCAGCACACGATGGGCTTCCGTGTCAAGACCGAGGACGAGGTCGCAGGTGTCGACACGATCGTCCACGGCGAGGAGAGCTACGCGCTCTAAGGAGCCTGATCCTCGTCATCGCTCGAAGCGGGGCGTCGTCTCTTCGGAGGCGGCGCCCCGCTCGCCTGCGCGCATCGTCCTAGGGTTGGGTCACCCGGCCACGATCGAGAGGAGCAGCAGGGATGCTCGCCCTCATCGCCGTCGGGATCGCATCCGGCGCGCTGGCCACCCTCGCCGTCTTCCAGCTGGCGCGTCCGCTGCTCGCCGGGAGGATGGTCTGGCCTGCGCTCGGCGCCGCCGCCGTCAGCGCGATCCTGACGATCGGCATCGGCCGGCTGTTCGACATCGCCTCATGGGGCTACCTGATCGGGATCGCGGCGTTCGCGGTCCCCGTGCTCGTACTCCTCGAGGCGGCGGCGATCGCGTCGGGCGCCGACCGCGCTGGGCGGTGGATCCTCATGCTCGGCTGGGGTGCGATCGTGTTTCCGCTCGCGGCACTCGTGCCGCTGTGGCTCACCGCGTCCTGCGCGGGGACCGATTGCGAGCTCGAGGATTTCGGGGGAGGCCTCCCGCTGCTGGTGTCATCGAGCGCCTTCGTCCTGCTCGCCTGGCTGCCGGCCGGAGTCGTCGAGCGGGCGGACCCGGACCCGCAGGACAACCGGCGCGCGATGCTGGCCCTGCTCGTGGTCTGGCTCGCCTTCATCGTCTGGCTGACCCAGTTGGAGGGGGCCGTCGACGAGTACACGACCCGGATCGTGCTGGCCGCCGTGATCGGGCCGGTGTTCGGCGCTCTCGGCTGGCTGCTCGTCGACCTGCTGCGCAACGCCCGTCGTCCCATCGGCCGCTCCCTCGCGCTGGGCCTGGTCGCCGGGATAGCCGCAACTCTCCCGGGTGCGGTGACGGTCGCGGTCCCGTGGAACCTCGCCGTCGGCGCGCTGGCCGGAGCGCTGGGCTCGGTGGCCTATTCGGGGCGGGCGTCCTCGGCGGCCGGGATCGCGACGCGCTGGGGACTCGTCGTTCTGGTGGCGTCGGCGATCGGATTCCTGGCACCTGCGATCTCGGGCGACACGATCGGCATCCTGTTCTCGGCGCATCTCGGCGTGCTGTCGGTGCCGGTCGTGTCGTTCGTCGGGGTTTCGCTCCTGTCCCTGCTGGTGTCGGCGCCGGT
>WOYR01000027.1:0-6991 GCA_011620705.1 Microbacteriaceae bacterium
CTATGGGGCTGGCCATCACAATCGCAGTCGGCGGAATGACCGCGATCGCAGGGCTGAACGCGGGCCCAGTGTCTGGCGACTCCGACAACTTCGCTGGTAACCGGGTCGACGAGGCAGGGAGTCGCCGATGCCGTGAACGCCACCTATTTCCCATCCGGAAGCACTACGACCGTGGTGGCTGAAGACTCCGCTGCAGCCGTCCATCTGGCATCAAGCTACGCCGCGACCCGCCAGCTGCCGGTCGTCGTCGCGATGAGTGGTTCGTCAGCGAGCGATGTCACGAGCCGCCTTTCGGCGCTGTCCTCAACACACGTCGTTCTTGTGAGCGTCACGCCGTCCTGGTTTACCGCAGGCTTTCAATCCAGCCTGACGGCCGCAGGGGTGACGCAGGACTCCTATATCCAGTCGAGCGATCTCTTTACCCGCTGGACCACGGCCGCTGGCACCAGTGCGAGCGAGTACGCGATCGCCAGGTCAGACAACGCCTTGGCCATCAACCTGGCCACGTCCTACGCAACTTCCCGGCGAATCCCGCTCGTGATCTTCGAGCCGACCACGGCGACCGCAACGCTCACTTCATTCTTCACGGCGATCGACGGCAAGAACTTGACATTCTTCGACCCGACAATCGTGCCCGGACCGCAGATGACCGTGGCCGAGAACGAAACAATGACAACGGTCGATGTGACTGACCCGCTCAAGGCGTTCGTCTGGGTGGCGGATGGCGCACAACTGGCCGGTGCCAGCTCGAACCGTCTCCTAGTAGGTGCCTCGGATGCGTTGGATGAGCTCGGTCTCGCGGGCGTCGCCGCAGCGAAAGCCAGCGGTCTCGTGGTTCCCGCGGGCGCCAAGGCGAGCCTCAGCACGGGCAGCCGTGCAAACGAATACCTCGCTTTGTGGGAAAGCAACACCGAGTCGGTCACACTCGTCGGCGAAGGGTATACCTCAACGGATCTCTCCAGCGTTGCCGCTCCCACCGCCACGTCACCCTCGGCGAGTCCCGCGTTCCGAGTCACCGGGCTCGTCCGCACTTCGACGACGTTCACCCTCGAGATGACGAGTGTCTCTGGTGCGACTACGTACACCGGTTATGACATCAACGGGGTGGCGATCGCAACCGCCAGCACTCCCAACTTGGTCTTCTCGGCGCCGGTAGGCTCCGTCCTCGTCGTGGCGAGCGGATCATCCGGCGAGCTCGCGCGAATCGACGTGCACACCAACCAGTACGACGCGACATCGGATCTCGCTACTGTTCTCGCGGTCGACGCCAACGGCGGGACGAATCACCTGTTGATCTTCGGCTCTCTCCATACTCCAAGACTCATTACACGTACCACCAACGATCCGTTCTCTGATCCTGCGGTCAACGGTGACGCAACACCCATAGCGATCACCTGCTCAAGCGACTACACGGACGTGACTGCGGACGGCGCGAAAGAGTACATGTACGAGGTCACGGACCTCACCAACGTCGATGTCAGGGCGTGCGGAAGCAGCTACCCGCAGGCGGCGGGCAGCGCGACGGCGGGCATTCTCAATCAGAAGGTGACGGCGCCGCCAACCGACATCCCGTGCTTCTGCCTGATGGCGAACGGCAAGGCCGCTCAGACCACGTTGCCGAAGACCGAGCACAAAGCAGGCGCCTCGATGGCGCAGCAATTCCTCACCAAAACGCTCGACACGGCGCCGGGCGCTGGTAAAAATGGGCGGCGCGGGCCCGGAGACGGGTGGTCACCGGTCGTCACCGAGTGGCAGGCGTATATCCCTGAGTCGAAGATCATCTTCCCCGGATTCAGCGGCGACATCTCCAAGCCCTTCCTCTATTTTGCAGGCGATGGTCATGGGACCTGGAACCCCAACGAATCCGCCCGGTTCACACAGAAGGTGACCTGGACTTTCGGCACCGGCCATAGCGCGACCTACACCGAATCGATGGGCACCTCGGTCGAGTACAAGTGCACCCTGAACGCCGGCAGCTGCACCCAGATCGCGAGCGACACCGCTCCGCTGAGCCAACTGAGCGCAACGACAGGTTCCGGTGCCACCTGGGGATCTGCGACCCTCACCGCTGCGGCGAAGAACCCCTTGGTAAGCGTCGCGCCCCCGATCGACACCAGCGTGCAGATCTACCTCAGCGATGTTGTCTCCTATGTCCGCGGCTACCACGACAACATGCCCAAACACGAGTTCTACATCGGCCCGCCATACAGCGAGTATTACAAGGTGTACGAGTCGAGTTACATCTCATCTGCGCAGTTGCCGTGCCTGGCCTCGTCGCCCAGCCTGCCGCTCCCCGGCTGCGGGATCTTCTTCAATGCAATGATTTGATCCCAAGCGGATCCACAGAAGAGGGGGACATTGATGAACACGGCTATCGATGCCCGACATCCAGCAAAGAGTGTGGTGCTGATCTCGGTCGCGCTCGGCGTCTGGCTCGTTACCTTCGCGTGGTTTCGCGTACCGGAGTACGTGACTCAGATGCCGGGCCTGACTTATGTCCTGTTTCCCATCGCCTGGCTGAGCGAGGGCGTAGTCCTCGTGCTAACCGTGGTCGCGCTCGTATTCGCGATCATTGAGATGGCACACCATCGCTTTAGCTCGCGTCAGGCCGCCGTCCTGTTCGCATCCATTGGTGTCATGCTGATCGTGGGGCCACCGCTACTCATGTTCGGAGGCCTTCCGATCTAAGCGAGGGCTCATCTGCCAGGTCTTGACGCCGACACGTGGCCCGTGCCTGAAGCCGACGATCGAAGGGGATGGTGTGAAAACGGATAACGGTCTTCACCAGTAGTAGTTACTCTGATTGCACTTTTTGCAATCAGAGTAGAAACGTATAACACCCGAGCCACTCCCCGATTGCCCGTCTGGCCAGGACTCCCTGCCAGGCGACGCCGACCAAGACGCCGTCGAGGGAACTGTTGAGGTCGTCGCGAAAGGACATGAGATCCTTCCGGGTGATCAATAGTCGAGGAGAATCGTTCCATGACCAGATGGCGGTATTTCCTCGAAGTCGACTCCTGGCCGCGGGACAAGCCGCCACGCGAGTCGCTCATGCGCCTGCGAAGCAACGAGCCTCTCTTGTGCGCCGAGAGGCTGTTGGGCGACGGGAAGTGGCACCGCGACGATCAACTTTTCAAACAGATGATGATGGGCTCGTCGAGCTACTACGAGGAGGTCGACGAGCAGCGTTTCGCTGAGGCGCTCGCCAAGCTGCCGGGGGTCTCCAACAAGTCAGTCGAGCGGCCGTCTCGCCGAGAGCTGAAGCATTTCGCCTCCATGGAGGCCCGCCTCGTCGAGCGGTGGAGAGCCGTCCCGGTCCCGCCGGGCGCTGCGGATCTCACCTTCAAAGCATCGGCCTACGAGGATCAACCGGACACCTAGCCGATTGGTCGCTCAGGGCCATGCCGAGCTCACGGAGGTCGCGGCAACGATCGCCGCCCACCTCGTCGAGGAGGGCCTCTCGTCACCCAGGGCGCCCCGGTCGTCCGACGAATAGAGACGTCGGCGTGCTCGTGGCTCAGGCTCAGGGCGATCCCGGTTGCGGGGGCGCCTCCTCGCCGCCGCGCCGTTGCCGGCGGTGCCGCCACACCGTGATCGCGAGGAGCAGCATCGAGACGAGCTGGAGCCCGATCACGATCGCTGAGAGAAGCGGGCGTTGATCGTAGAGCGCCCCGGCGAGTGCCCCGCCGACGAAGGCGCCGACGCCTTCGAAAGCCGCGAAGATCCCGTACGCCGTCCCCCGCCGACCCGAGGGGACGAGGTCTGCGACCAAGGCCTTCACGGTCGAGTCCAGGATGCCGACGGCCGCCCCCCAGCTCAGCACCCCCACCACGACGGCAGCGAGCTGCTCCGAGAGCGCGAACAGGGGGACCAACGCGATCAGCACGGGCACGGCCAGCAGCACGACGGGACCCCATCTGTCGTAGAGGAATCCGCTCGCCAGCGCCGCAAGGGCGGCGATCGCCATCGCCGCGCCGTAGAACAGCGGGACGACGGGCAGGGGCACCAAGCCGGAATCGCTCAGATGGAACGAGATCACCCCGAAGGTGACCAGTCCCGCATTGGCTGCGAAGGCAGCGGCTGCGAAGGAGTAGAACCGCGCAGACAGCCTGGCCGGCTTCGCGCGTGAGGGTGCGGAGGCGATCTCGGATGCAGCGCCGGGAGCGGCCGCCTCTGCGAGCGGCTCGTACACGCTCATGTCGGGAACGCGGGTCCGCAGCCAGATCAGCAGGACCATCGCGAGAGCGGCCGGGATCGCCAGGACGGCGAATGCCGGCCAGATCACCGCGCTGACCGCGATCACGGCCGAGACCAGCAGAGGGCCGAGGAACGCGCCGAGCTGGTCCAGGGATTTGTGGACTGCGAACCCCCGACCGCGTCCGACGGCATGAGCCGCACCGGCCAGGAGGACCGTCTTCGCGGGACTGCGCACCGCCTTCCCGGTCCGGTCGCCGAGGATCAGCGCGCTGGCCAGGACCAATCCTGCACCTCCCGCGGCAGGGGCGAGAGCCAGCAGGGGGATGCAGATCGCTGTCATCGCGTACCCGATCAGACTAAAGGTCCAATACTTCCCGGTCCGGTCGGCCCACGGGCCGCTGACGAGACGGAAGGCTTGCGCGATCGCATCGCCCGCGCCCGTGACCAGCCCCACGACGAGCGCCGAGGCGCCCAACTGGCCCAGCAGTGGGCCGGCGAGCGACCGGCCGCCGTCCGAGACCATGTCGACGGCGAGGCTGACGAAGCCGAAACTGATCACGACCCGCCACGGCGACCACAGCGGCCCGACACGCTCCGCCAACGGCACCCGTGGTCGGGTCACTCGCTCGCCTCCTTCTCGCAGTCTCGCAGTCGCTACGGTCATATCATGACAACTCCAGGAGAGCCGCCGCAGCGGCCGAGGTACCGCGGTACCCTGATCACCGCCCGCTTCGCCGGTCCGATGGTCATCGGGGCTCTCGTCGTCGTGGTCGCAGCGCTCTGGTTCGCCTTCCGGCCGCAGCAGGAGCCGATCGACCGCTTCCTCGGCCAGTTGATCGGGGCCGAGGGGATGCTGCTGCTCTCGATCGGCCTGGTGCTTATCAGCGCCCTGAGGGTGGTCGAGCAGTGGTTCGATGGAATCGATCGCGCCGCCATCTGGCACCGTGGCGTCGCCATCGCCGGCACTGTCCTGATCGCTGTGCACGCGGGCGCAACCACCAGCACCCTCGCGACCGCCGTCGGCGAGGGTCTCGGGGCGGTCGGCCTCATCGGGCTGATCGTCCTCATGGTCTGGGCGGTCGCGCCCCGTTGGCGCTCCTTCGTCCCCAAGCCGCTGCAGGGCGCGATCGTCAAGGTCAACAGCACCCGGATCGCGCGCACCGTCAACACCAGGTTCAAGGGCTACACGATCTGGCGCTCCTTCCACCGCTTCACCGGGCTGTTCGTGGCCGTCGGATTCGTCCACGGCCTGGTGGACGGAACCGTGTTCGGTTCACCCGTGCTGCGCTGGAGCTATGTCGTCGTCGGCGCTGTCGGCCTGGCTTTCTACGCATACCGGGAGCTGCTCGCCCGGCGGTTCGCCCGGACGCACGACTACGAGGTCGAGTCCGTGCACTCGGTCGACGCGACCTTGGCCGAGATCTCGTTGAAGCCGCTCGGCAAGCGCTTCGAGTTCCGCGCAGGACAGTTCGCACTGGTGAACCTGGAAGCCAAGGATGGCTGGCACCGCCATCCGTTCAGCATCGCGAGCGCCCCCGCCGACGCGAATGTCCGTGTCGCGATCAGATCGCTCGGCGACTTCACTTCGAATGTCTCCGCTCTGGTGAGGCCGGGGATGCCGGCGGTCATCAGCAGCCCGCATGGGAACTTCGACTATCACAAGGGCGGCGAGCGGCAGGCGTGGATCGCCGGCGGTGTGGGCATCGCGCCGATCCTGAGCTGGCTCCGCGACGCCCAGCCGGGAACGCTGCCGGAGCGCGTGGACCTCTACTTCAGCGCGGACGGGCCAGCGCCATATGCGGGCGAGATGCGTCAACTGGCCGCCCGTCACGACGAACTGCACTTGCACCTGATCGACACGCGAACCGAACCGCGACTCACCACTGAGAGGGTGCTCGCCGAGGCCGGCAGGCCACCGCGGGAACTGTCCGTCTTCATGTGCGGTCCCGAGGGAATGGTGAAGTCCTTCCAGAAGGGGCTTTCCAAGGCAGGCGTGCGCCGAGCCAGCATTCACCGGGAGTACTTCAACCTGCGCTGACCCCTGGCCCTCACCCCCTCCCCCGCTGACCAGGCAGGACGGGACCAATGACCCTACGCGGCGGATCCGGGGCGGCGCACGGTTGACCTGAGCGCATTTCGGGCTCCCCAAGGGAAGGACGAAGAAGATGAGCATCGCAACCCCGGTCCGCAGCGACCCGGAGATCCAGGCCGCAGTCCAGGACGAACTCGACTGGACCCCGGACGTGGACTCCGCCGGCATCGGCGTAGCGGTCGAAGCCGGCACCGTCTCGCTCTCCGGCGAGGTCGACAACCATGCCGAGCAACTCGCCGCCACGCGTGCCGCCCTCCGCGTCCGCGGCGTCACCGCGGTCGTCGACAACCTGGAGGTGCACCCGAAGACGGAGTGGGTGGTCACCGAGACGGACATCGCCAAAGAGGTTCAGCGCGCCCTCAAATGGGCCAGCAACGTTCCCGACACGGTCAAGGCGGAGATCAAGGAGCACACGGTCACCCTCACCGGCCAGGTGAGCTGGGACTTCCAGCGACAAGCCGCAAAGCGCGCCGTCCAGTACCTGCGCGGCGTCTACGCGGTGAACAACATGATCACCCTGACCGCACGCCCGTCAGCGGCCGACACCGAGGAGCGCATCAAGAGCGCGCTCGTCCGCAACGCCCAGCTCGATGCGAAGACGATCGACGCCACGGTGTCGGGCAACACGGTCACCCTCACCGGAACCGTCCGGTCCTGGGCGGAGAAGAAGCAGGCCGGCAACGCCGCCTGGGCATCCCCGCA
>WOYR01000027.1:7091-9592 GCA_011620705.1 Microbacteriaceae bacterium
CGCGCTGCGAGGATCGCCGAGGCCTTCGATGCCCCGCTGGAGGCGATCACGACCTGGGACTTCCCGGTCGCCCTGGGCGTCTACTACCCGGCCGACAACTGGTCCCCGGAGGACGACGCCCGGCAGATCCTCTCCGCGGCGGTCGACCAGGCCTTCGGCGAGGCGCAGCCCGCCAAGCTCACCCGCACCACCCTGCAAGGACCGCCGGCCCGGGTCCTCATCGAGCAGAGCGAGCACGCCGCCATGCTCGTGCTCGGCAGCCGCGGCCACGGCGGATTCACCGGCCTGCTGCTCGGATCTGTGAGCGCCGCCTGCGCCGAGCACGCCCATTGCCCTGTGCTGATCACGCACGGCGCCGGCGCCGAGGGGACCGCCGCGAACAAAGAGAAATGATGTTCGATCGGAATGACATCCGCAATACGGCCCGCGCCTTCGCGCGCTGAAACCGCGGATCGCGCCGAACGCCGCTACCGGGGCCCGTTCGGCGCCGGGTCGCCGCGGCGCGATCACGCTGCGGCTGCGGGCGCGTCGGCGCACGATCGCCTTGCGCGCCTCCTCCACCCAGACCGCGAGCGAGGCCATCCCCACGCACACCGCCCAGTGGGATGGCTGCAGCGGTGCAGTGCCGAAGGCGGCCTGCAGCGGGGGAAGCTGCACCACGGCCACCTGCAGGGCGACACCGAGAAGCACGGAACCCCACAGCCACCGATTGGCGAACAGGCCGTGCACGATGCTCGACGTCGCGGAGCGGCGTTGAACGCCGTCAGCAGCGCGGCGAAGACGAGGGTGGTGAATCCGGCGGTTCGGGCCACAGCGAGCGTGTCGCCGCCCGGGATCAGGCCGCCGGGCAGGAAGAAGTCGATCGTCAGCAGGCTCGCGACCGACATCGCGATGCCCGTCGACACGATGCTCACCCACATCGCCCCGTCGATCGCGTGCTCGGTGAGCCCTCGCGGATTCCTTCGCATCACGTCGTCGACCTCGGGGTCGACACCCATCGCGAGCGCTGGTCCGGAGTCGGTCACGAGGTTGATCCAGAGGATCTGGGTGGCCAGCAGCGGGAGCACAACGGACGCGGTGCTCGCCTGGGTGATCACGAGGACATTGCCGAAGCCCACTCCCTCCGGTCGTCACAACGACAGCAGCCGAGCGAGCAGCTGCGGCGCGAAAGGCTCGGCGATGTCGAACACGATGCGCACGCCATCCGGATGCTGTGGCGGCACCGGCCGGTACCGCCCGCGCAGATCGGCGATCGTCTGGCCGCGCCCCGGCCCATCGCCCGTGTCGACCTCGACGGGAACGCGGGCATCCCGCGACACGACCGCCTCCCCGGTCAGCACGGCTGCAGCGAGCGGATCGTGCAACGCCGAGGACGGGCGGCCGAAGTGCTGCTGGTAGTAGTCGTAGTAGGTGCCGAGCATCCGTCCGAGCGCCTGCTGCCGCGGACCGCCCGCCAGCAGCGCGTCCAGATCCGATTGCTCGAAGCGCTGGAGCATGGTCGCGTCGAGCGGGACCACCGTCACGTCCCAGCCGGCAGCGAACACCGCGGCAGCCGCCTCGGGGTCGTTGTGGATGTTCGCCTCGGCGGCCGCGGTGGAGTTGCCGGGCGCCAGCGCCGCGCCGCCCATGATCACCACCTGGGCCACGAGCGACGGCAGCTCCTGGTCGAGCTGCAGGGCGAGAGCGATGTTGGTGAGCGGCCCGATCGCGAGCACGTGAAGCTCGCCCGGGCGCGAACGGGCCAGGCGCACGAGTTCCTCGGCGGCCGAGCCCGCGGCGAAGGGCGCCGTCCCGCGAACCAGCTGCACCCCGCCGATCCCGTTGCCGCCGTGCACATGGGGCGCTCCCCCGTGGTACGGCCTGGTCAGGAAGTCCGTCGAACCGACGGCGACCGGGATCTGGGGCCGGCCGAACAGGGCGAGCAGATCGCGTGCGTTCTCGGCGGCGGTCGCGGCATCCGTGTTCCCGCTGACGGAGCCGACGAGGGCGAGCTCGACCTCGGGGTGCGCGAGCAGGTAGCCGAGCGCCAGAGCGTCATCGATCCCGGGATCGCAGTCGAGGTAGACCAGCACGGTCACTCGGCTCCGGCGGCGCCGAGCGGGGAACTGCTGGGCAACGTGGCGGCGACCGCCACCGCGCGGTCGATCCAGGTGCGCAGCGGGACCTTGGTGCGCACCGAGTCGCCCGATACCAGGAACCAGGTCCTGCTCTCGCGGCCTCCCATGATCATTCGGCGGATGGAGACGGCCGTACGGTCGAAGGATGCCGCTTCGGCTTTGGCGAGCCGAACGTCGGCACCGCCCTCCTTGCCCAGACGCACGAGCAGCTCGTCACCGACCACGCCGCACAGAAGGTTGCCGTTCCAGAGGAAGCCGGTTCCGCCGACGATCCCCTTCTCGACGACTTCACCGTCGAGATGCAACGACTCGAGCTGAGCGCGCACCCGGTCGAGCAGCTTGGTCGTGGGCATGCGCCCAGTATGACGGGAATCTGCGGGATGC
>WOYR01000027.1:9692-11416 GCA_011620705.1 Microbacteriaceae bacterium
CGCCTCCACGCTCCGACCGACGGTCGCCGCGCTGGTCGAGCGCCCGACCGCCGAGGTGCTGATCCTCGGAGGCGGGATCAACGGCATCGCCACCTTCCGCGAACTCGCGCTGCAGGGCGTCGACGTCGTGCTGGTCGAGCGCGGCGACTACGCGGCCGCGGCCTCGGCCGCCTCCTCGCACATGATCCACGGCGGGGTCCGCTATCTCGAGAACGGCGAGTTCCGGCTGGTGAACGAAGCCGTGCACGAACGCAACCGCCTGCTGAGGAATGCGCCTCACTATGTGCGGCCGCTCCAGACCACCATCCCGATCTTCACGACCTTCTCGGGACTCCTGGCGGCGCCGCTGCGCTTCCTCACCCACACCCGGCGCAGCACTGCGGAGCGCGGCGCGCTGCTGATCAAGATCGGCCTGGTGATCTACGACTCCTTCTCACGCGACGGCGGCTCGCTGCCCCGGCACCGCTTCCTCGGCCGTCGGAAATCCCTGGCAGCCATGCCTGGGCTCAACCCGGCCCTGAAGTACACCGCGAGCTACTACGACGCCTCGATGCACAACCCAGAACGCCTCGCGCTCGACGTGCTGCTCGACGGGGCGGCGACGGGCAACGGCCGCGCCGCGAACTACGTCGAGGCGACCGGGATGGCGGGGACCGGCGCCGCCGGTACCGAGGTGAAGCTGCGCGACGCCGTCAGCGGCCACGAGTTCACCATGAGCGCGAAGGTCGTGGTCAACACGACGGGGCCATGGACCGACATGACCAACGAGTCCCTCGGCGTGCCCACCCGCTACATGGGCGGCACCAAGGGCTCGCATATCGTGCTCGACCACCCCGAACTGCTGGAGGCGACCCGGGGCCGGGAGCTGTTCTTCGAGAACGACGACGGCCGCATCGTGCTGATCTACCCGCTCAAGGGGAGGGTGATGGTCGGAACGACCGACATCGACGCGGATCCGCGCGAGCCGGCCGTGTGCACGGAGGAGGAGGTCGACTACTTCTTCGAGCTGGTGCACCACGTGCTGCCGGGCATCGTGCTGGACCGTTCGCAGATCGTGTACCGCTTCTCGGGGATCCGTCCGCTCCCCCGCCACGACGACGACGCGCCGGGCTTCGTCTCGCGCGACTACCGCATCGAGCCGGCTGAGCTGCCCGGCGGCGGGCTGCTGCTCAGCCTCGTCGGCGGTAAGTGGACGACCTTCCGCGCGCTCGGCGCGCATATGGCCGACCTCGCGCTCGCCCGACTGGGTGCCGGCCGCAGGGTCAGCACCGAGTCGCTCGCGATCGGCGGGGGCAAGGACTATCCGCGCACCGCCGAGGACCGCGCCGCGTGGATCGCGAAGCACGCGGCGAAGATCGGCGCCGAGCACGCAGAGCGCCTGCTCGACCGCTACGGCACGAGCGCCGCGGCGATCATCGACTCCTTCACCTCGAAGGACGCCCCATTGAGCCACCTCCGCGGCTACAGCACCGACGAGGTGCGCTTCCTGGTCGGGCAGGAGCAGGTGGAGCACCTCGCCGATCTGATCCACCGCCGCACCAGCCTCGCCTTCGTCGGCGCTCTCAGTGCGCCGCTTCTTGACGAACTCGCCGCGCTCGCGGGCGAGGTGCTCGGCTGGTCGGCCGCGCGACGGGCCGAAGAGATCGCCACGACGACCGCCGACCTCGCCCAGCACCACCAGGTGGAGCTGGGCACCGCGTCATCCGCCGGCCCCTCCAGCGCCG
>WOYR01000027.1:11516-13173 GCA_011620705.1 Microbacteriaceae bacterium
CGCCGGCCCCTCCAGCGCCGAGGACGCCGAGGACGCCGAGCGCGCGAGCCGCTAGCATCCGGACATGGCCGAGTACGTCCTCGCGATCGATCAGGGCACCACCAGTTCTCGCGCCATCCTCTTCGACCACGACGGGATGATCGCTTCATCCGCGCAGTTGGAGCACCAGCAGATCCTCCCCAGGGCCGGCTGGGTGGAGCACGATCCGATGCAGATCTGGCAGAACGTGCGCGAGGTGATCGGACGGGCACTCGGCAGGGCCGACATCACCCGTCACGACGTGAGAGCGGTCGGCGTCGCCAACCAGCGCGAGACCACCGTCGTGTGGAGCAGGACGACGGGCGAACCGGTGTACAACGCGATCGTCTGGCAGGACACGCGCACGCAGCCGATCGTCGACAGGCTGGCCGCGAGCGGCGGCGTCGACCGCTTCAGGAAGACCGTCGGACTCCCTCTCACGACCTACTCCGCCGGCACGAAGATCGCCTGGATCCTCGAGAACGTGGAGGGCGCGCGCGCCGCCGCCGAGGCGGGCGAGCTGCTCTTCGGCACCATCGACAGCTGGCTGCTGTGGAACCTCACGGGCGGGCCGGATGGCGGCGTGCACGCGACGGATGTGACCAATGCGAGCCGCACCCTTTTCATGGATCTCGAGAGCTGCCAATGGGACGACGGGATCCTGGCCGCCTTCGACATCCCGCGCTCCATGCTGCCCGAGATCCGCAGCTCCTCCGAGCGGTACGGCGTGGTCGAGGACTCGAGCCCGCTGCGCCGGGTCCCGGTTGCGGGCATCCTCGGCGACCAGCAGGCGGCGACCTTCGGCCAGGCGGCCTTCGCGGCAGGCGAGTCGAAGAACACCTACGGCACCGGCAACTTCCTGATCGTCAGCACCGGCGAGCAGATCGTGCACTCCCGCAACGGCCTGCTGACGACGCTCGGCTACCGCCTCGGCGACGGGAGAGCGCACTACGCCCTCGAGGGGTCCATCGCGGTGACCGGATCGCTCGTGCAGTGGTTGCGCGACAATCTCGGTCTGATCGCCAAGTCCTCCGACATCGAGACCTTGGCCGATTCTGTCGACGACAACGGCGGCGTCTACATCGTCCCGGCATTCTCCGGCCTGTTCGCCCCGTACTGGCGACCGGATGCGCGCGGCGCCATCGTCGGCCTGACCCGCTTCGTGACCAAGGGCCACATCGCCCGCGCGGCGCTCGAATCGACGGCGTTCCAGTCGGCGGAGGTCATCGAGGCGGTCGGCGCCGACACCGGCGTCCCGCTGCGCGAACTGCGGGTCGACGGCGGGATGGTGGCGAACGACACGCTCATGCAGTTCCAGGCCGACATCCTGGGCGTCCCGGTCGTGCGCCCCGTGGTGGCGGAGACCACCGCCCTCGGCGCGGCATACGCCGCCGGGCTCGCGGTCGGATTCTGGAACGACCTCGGCGAGCTCTCCGCCAACTGGCGCGAGGACCGCCGCTGGGAGCCGCAGATCGACGACGCCGAGCGCGCCCGCAGGATGCGGCTCTGGAAGAAGGCGGTCACCCGCACCTTCGACTGGGTCGACGACGACGTGGAGTAGCAGGATCGCGGCGCGGCTAACCCCGCGCCGCCGCCACCCAGGCGTCGAGCTTCGCTGTCGCAGCACCGGAGTCGATCG
>WOYR01000044.1 GCA_011620705.1 Microbacteriaceae bacterium
CGCGCGCTCGGAAGAGGGTGACCGCCTCGAGGATCTGACTGCGGGTCGAGTTGTCGACCCGCACCTTGATCGGCAGATGCTAGCGGTGCACCGACTGCGCCGGATCGAGCTCGACGATCTTGATCACGTTGACCAGCTTGTTGAGCTGCTTGGTCACCTGCTCGAGCGGGGCGTCCTCGACATCCACTGCGACGGTGATGCGCGAGAGCCCCTCGATCTCGCTGGCGCCGACGGCGAGCGACTCGATGTTGAAGCCGCGGCGGGCGAACAGTCCGGCGACGCGGGTGAGCAGACCGGGCTTGTCCTCGACGAGGAGGGAGAGCACGTGGTAGGTCATCACTCCACTTCCCAGGCCGGGGCGTGATCGCGGGCGTACTGCACCAGCGAGTTGCCGAGGCCCTGCGGCACCATCGGCCACACCATGGCGTCGCGGCTGACGATGAAGTCGATGACGACCGGCCGGTCGTTGGTCTCCAGCGCGAGCTTGATCGCAGCGTCGACCTCCTCCGGCTTGGTCACCCGGATGCCGAGGGCGCCGTACGCGTCCGCCATCTTCACGAAGTCGGGCACCATCCTCGTCGGACTGTCGGCGCCGGCGTGACCGGTATCGAGGTCGGTGAAGGAATGCCGGCCGTCGTAGAACAGCGTCTGCCACTGCCGCACCATGCCGAGGCTGGAGTTGTTGATGATGGCGACCTTGATCGGGATGTCGTTGATCGTGCAGGTGGCGAGCTCCTGGTTGGTCATCTGGAAGCAGCCATCGCCGTCGATCGCCCACACCACGCGGTCCGGCTGCGCCACCTTCGCGCCCATCGCCGCCGGGACCGCGTAGCCCATGGTGCCGGCGCCGCCGGAGTTGAGGAAGGCATGCGGCCGCTCGTACTTGATGAACTGCGCCGCCCACATCTGGTGCTGGCCGACGCCCGCGGCGTATACCGCCTCCGGACCGGTCAGCTCGCCGATGCGCTCGATGACCGCCTGGGGCGACAGCAGGCCGTCTTCCGGCTCGGTGTAGCCGAGCGGGTAGTCCGCGCGGAGCGTGTTCAGGCGCTCCCACCAGGCGGACAGGTCCGGCTTCTGCTTCTTGACGGCATCCGCGTACGCCCCGATGAGGTCGACGACCACCTCTTTGGCGTCGCCGACGATCGGCACATCGGCGTGGCGGATCTTGCCGATCTCGGCCGGGTCGATGTCGACATGGACCACCTGGGCGTGCGGCGCGAAATCGCTCACCTTGCCGGTGACCCGGTCGTCGAATCGGGCGCCGAGCGCGATGATGAGGTCGCTCTCCTGCAGCGCGAGCACCGCGGACACCGCCCCGTGCATGCCGGGCATGCCCAGGTGCTGCGGGTGCGAGTCGGGGAAGGCGCCCCGCGCCATCAGCGTCGTGACCACCGGCGCGCCGGTCTTCTCGGCCAGCTCGCGCAGCACCTTCTCGGCGCCGGAGCGGATGACGCCGCCCCCCACGTACAGCACCGGCTTCTCGGCGGCGGCGAGCAGCTCGGCGGCGGCGATGATCTGCTTGCCGTGCGCCTTCGTCACCGGACGGTAGCCGGGCAGGTCGATCTTCGGCGGCCAGATGAACGGCGCTGTGTTCTGCTGCGCGTCCTTGGTGATGTCGACGAGCACCGGTCCGGGGCGGCCGGTCGTGGCGATCTGGTACGCCTCCGCCAGCACGACCGGGATCTCGGCGGGATCGGTGACCAGGAACGAATGCTTGGTGATCGGCATCGTGATGCCGACGATGTCGATCTCCTGGAAGGCGTCGGTGCCCATCACGGTCGAGAAGACCTGGCCGGTGATCGCGATCAGCGGCACCGAATCCATGTGGGCATCCGCGATGGCGGTGACGAGGTTGGTCGCACCGGGGCCCGATGTGGCGATGCAGACGCCGACCCGGCCGGATGCCGCGGCATAGCCCTCCGCGGCATGCCCCGCGCCCTGCTCATGCCGGGTGAGGATGTGGCGGACGGCGGTGGACGACATCAGCTCGTCGTAGAACGGCATGATCGCCCCGCCCGGGATGCCGAAGACGTCGGTGACGCCGAGCTTCTCGAGCGTCGCGAGGATCGCGCCGGAGCCGGTCAGCAGCTCAGGCGCGCTGGTGCCGGCGTCCGACGCTCGCGGGCGGCCGGGCTTGGCCGCAGGAGGTGCAGTGGTCATGGTTGTTCCTTGCGGGCGGAAGACGGTGAAGTGGGCACTACCCCGTGACCGCGCCCTCCGCGGCGGAGTGCACGAGCTTGGAGTACTTCGCGAGAACGCCACGGGTATAGCGCGGTGGGAGAGGAACCCAGCGGGAGCGCCGGTTCTCCAGCTCGGCCGGATCGACCAGTAGCTCGATCGACCGGGCTGCGATATCGACCCGTATCAGATCACCATCGTGCACGAAGGCGATGGGACCTGCGTCCGTCGCCTCGGGAGCGATGTGGCCGATGCACAGGCCGGTTGTGCCGCCTGAGAATCTGCCGTCGGTCAAGAGTAGTACATCCTTGCCGAGGCCTGCGCCCTTGATCGCGGCGGTGATGGCCAGCATCTCGCGCATCCCCGGGCCGCCCTTCGGGCCCTCCCAGCGGATGACGACCACGTCGCCGTGCTGGATCTCGCCGGCCGCCAGGGCGTCCATCGCGGCGCGCTCGCGCTCGAACACGCGGGCGGGACCCTCGAAGGCCGCCAGATCGAATCCGGCTGTCTTCACGACGGCGCCCTCTGGCGCGAGCGAGCCCGTGAGGATGGTCAGGCCGCCGGTGGCGTGGATCGGGTTGTCGAGCGAGCGCAGCACCTCGCCGTCCAGCGGGGGGATGTCGAGCTCTGCCAGATTCTCGGCCATCGTCTTGCCGGTCACGGTGAGGCAGTCGCCGTGCAGCAGGCCGGCATCCAGCAGCGCCTTCATCAGCACGGGCAGCCCGCCGCGGCGGTCGACGTCGTTCATGACGTACTTGCCGAAAGGCTTGAGGTCGCCGACGTGCGGCACCTTCGAGCCGATCCGGTTGAAGTCGTCGAGGGTGAGCTCCACCTCGGCCTCGCGTGCGATGGCCAGCAGGTGCAGCACGATGTTGGTCGATCCGCCGAGGGCCATGCCGACGGCGATGGCGTTCTCGAAGGCATCCTTGGTCAGGATGTCGCGGCTCGTGATCCCCAGATTCAGCAGGTTGACCACGGCCTCGCCCGAGCGGTGCGCGTAGTAGTCGCGGCGCGCATCGGCCGCGGCCGGGCTGGCCGAGCCGGGCAGGCTCATCCCGAGCGCCTCGGCGACGCTCGCCATGGTGTTCGCGGTGTACATGCCGCCGCATGCACCCTCGCCCGGGGCGAAGGCGCACTCGATGCGGTGCGCGTCCTCCTCGCTCATGGTGCCGGCGAGCACGCCGCCGACCGCCTCGAAGGAGTCGATGATCGTGATGTCCTTCTCGGTGCCGTCGCTGAGGCGCACCCAGCCGGGCGCGATCGAGCCCGCATAGAGGAAGACGGATGCCAGATCCAGCCGCGCGGCCGCCATCAGCATCCCGGGGATCGACTTGTCGCACCCCGCGAGCAGCACGGAGCCGTCGAGCCGCTCGGCCTGCATGACCACCTCGACGGAGTCGGCGATGACCTCGCGGCTCACCAGCGAGAAGTGCATGCCCTCGTGGCCCATCGAGATGCCGTCGCTGACGCTCACCGTGCCGAACTGCAGGGGGTAGCCGCCGCCGGAGTGCACGCCCTCCTTCGCGGCCTGCGCGAGGCGCGCCAGGCTGAGGTTGCACGGCGTGATCTCGTTCCACGAACTGGCGATGCCGATCTGCGCCTTGTCCCAGTCGGCGTCGCCCATGCCGACGGCGCGCAGCATCCCGCGGCTGGTCGTGGCCTCGATGCCATCCGTGACCGTGCGCGATCGGGGCTTGTGGTCGATCTTCGGCGTTGTTTCCGGCATGTGACGAGGGTATCGCTGCCCCGGATGCGCTGCTGACGGTGCTCGGACGTCCGAGGAACCCGGCGCATCGCCCCCACCCCACACCGAGTTGACTCGAATGGCGGGTTGCGGTGTTGTTCCGCCCGCCATTCGGGTCAACTCGCGCCGATCGTCACCGCCACGTGCGGGCTGTTGGGCATGACGACGCCGTACGCTCGCTCGGCGGGTGACGAGGTCGAGCAGCCGCTCAGCGGCGGGAACACCCACGCGTCCGTCGTGCGGGCGGGCGACACGGTGCGGCGGCCGACCGGCCCGTGGACTCCCGCCGTGCACGAGGTGCTCGCGCGCCTCGCCGAGCGCGGCATCCCGGCGCCCCGCGCGCTCGGCATCGATGAACGGGGCCGTGAGATCCTGAGCTTCATCCCGGGCGACGTGATCTGGCCAGGACACGTCGACCTGCTGGGTGACGAAGACGCCCTCGAGAGCCTGGGTCGCAGCATCCGGGACGTGCATGACGCGCTAGTCGGCTACGACCCGCCGGCCGCGGTGTGGTCGACGCGATCCGCCGATCCCAGCGGTTCGCGCGAGCTGCTTTGCCACAACGACCTCGGTCTGTGGAACCTGGTGCGATCGGGCGACGACTGGGTCTGCATCGACTGGGATCTCGCCGCCCCCGGACGACGATCGTGGGACGTCTCCCTCGCGCTGCTGTCTTCCGTGTCGCTCATGCCGGACTCGAGCATCGATGAGGCGCGCACGCTGGGCCGCATCCGCGCATTCGTTCACGGCTACGGCACCGACCTCTTCCCAACCGACACGCTGCGGGTGGCGGTCGAGCGCTGCGGCATCGAGACCCGGATGATCGAAGCCGAGGCTGCGCGCGGCGACGAGGTCGCCCGCCGCCTGCTCGCCGAGGGACACGCTGACATCTGGCGTGCCGCCGAGCAGCACATCTCCCGCAACCGGATGCGCTGGCAGTCGGCCATCTGACCGCACATCCGCCCCTCTCTCCCCTCTTGTTTTGCCGAAATCCACCAGTGGGGGGCTGCGACCGTTCGCGATTTTCGGCAAGTGCATGAGGGGGATGCGGCAGAGTCCTACTGCTCGTGGACGTCGCCCTCGCGGAAGGTCGCGAGAGTGGACAGCACGAGCGCGATCTCGTCCGGGCCCGGCACTCGGAAAGCGGCCTCCGTCGCGCCAGAGCCGCTCTTGACCCCGAGGTCGTCCGGCGTCAGCGCGGCGAAGGCGTCCTCATCCGTGACATCGTCGCCGGCGTAGAAGACCGCGTCGGCCGCGGTGTAGCGGCGCAGATGCTCGAGCGCCTCGCCCTTGGTGTTCGGCCGCACGGAGAACTCGAGCACGTTCTTGCCCTCCCGGACGGTGAGGTTGTCGACCTCCGCCTGCGCCTCGCTGAGCGCGACCAGGTGGGCGATCCGCGAGTCGTGCTCGGTCGCCAGCCGGGTGTGCAGCGCGAAGCCGGCCGGCTTCGCCTCGAGCCAGACCTGGTCGATCGAATCGGCGACATCCCCGAGCACCTCGTGCAGCACCTCGACCTTCTCGAGCTCCGCGGTGTCGAGGCTGAACCGGTCGGACGGGTCGTCGAGGCGGATCTCGACCCCGTGCGATCCGACCAGCAGCGTGGTGTCGGGCAGATCGGCGACCTCGATCAGGCTGCTCAGCGACCTTCCGCTGATGAGGGCGACCCGGGTGTTCGGCAGTGCGAGCAGGCGCAGCACCGCGTCCCGGGCCTCCGGGATGGCGCGCGCGGCGGCCGGATTGTCGACCTCGGGGGCGAGCGTCCCGTCGAAGTCGAGCGCGACGAGGAGGCGCTTCACACGCGCGAGTTCGCGCAGGGCTCCGATGAGGGATGAGGACAGGGGCTCGGGTCCGGATGGCGACGGCGGCATGATCGTGACGGTGCGAACGCGCGACTCAGGCGCGCGGCGCCCGGTCCACCGTCCATTCGAGCTCCCCGAGTGCGTCGATGCCCCCCGTTTCGCCGGCGCGCCGACGGGCTTCGGCCAGCGCGCGCAGAAAGCTCTCGGACCAGTGCGTCACGTCGTTCTCGCGCACCCGCTTGCGCAGCGCCCGCATGCGCTTCCGCCGCTCGGCGCGAGGCATCTCGATGGCCCGCATCACGGCATCCTTCACCCCGTCGATGTCGTGCGGGTTGATGAGAAGCGCCGTGCGCAGCTCGTCGGAGGCTCCGGTGAACTCGCTCAGCACGAGCACTCCGTCGTCGTCGAATCGGGCCGCGACGTACTCCTTGGCCACGAGGTTCATCCCGTCGCGCAATGCGGTGACCAGCAGCACATCGGCGGCCACGTAGAGCGCGGCCATCTCCTCGCGCGGGAAGCCGTGATGCAGGTAGCTCACCGCCTGGTGGCTGATCGTCCCGTAGTCGCCGTTGATCCTGCCGACCGTCTGCTCGATCTCGTCGCGCAACTGCCGATAGGTCTCGACGCGCTCACGGCTCGGGCTGGCCACCTGCACCAGCGTGACGTCCTCGACCTTGAGCCTGCCCTCCGCCAGCAGCTCGCCGAATGCCTTCAGCCGATGGCCGATCCCCTTGGTGTAGTCCAAGCGGTCGACGCCGAGCACGATCGTCTTCGGATTGCCGAGGTCTTCGCGGATCTGCCGGGCACGCGCCTGCACCTCGGGGCTCCGCGCCAGGTGCTCGAAGCCTGCGACGTCGATGGAGATCGGGAACGCTCGGGCGATCACCCGCCGCGCAGGGTGGGCTCCGCGGTGCGGGACCTCGATCACCGGGCTCTTCGTGGAGTAGCCGAGGAGGCGGCGCACGGCGCGCGAGAAGTTGCCGGCATCCGCCACCCGCTGGAAGCCGATCACGTCGGCGCCGAGCAGCCCCTCGATGATCTGCACGCGCCACGGCAGCTGCGAGAAGATCCCGTACGCCGGGAACGGGATGTGGTTGAAGAAGCCGATCGTGAGATCGGGGCGGGCCTGGCGCAGCATCCTGGGCACCAGCTGCAACTGGTAGTCGTGCACCCACACCGTCGCCCCTTGGGAGGACACCGCCGCGATCGCATTGGCGAAGCGCTGGTTGACGCTCACGTAGCTGTCCCACCAGACCCGGTGGTAGTGGGGCGGAGCGATCACATCATGATAGAGCGGCCACAGGGTGTCATTGCAGAAGCCTTCGTAGAACTTCTCGAGGTCGTCTTCGCTCAGCTTGATCGGGACGATCCGGACGCCGTCCCAGTCGAACGGCTCCAGCTCGAGGTCCGCCTGACCGCCCCAGCCGACCCATGCGCCGTCGGCGTCACGCATGACCGGCTCGAGCGCCGTGACCAGCCCCCCGGGCGACCGGCGCCAACTGGCCGTTCCGTCATCGTCGATCACCCGATCGACGGGGAGGCGGTTCGAGGCGACGATGAAGTCGTATCGTTCATCGCTCATCGCTTCACGTTATCAGTCGCAATGGTGAGGATCACCGGCTCCGGACTGGGGGTGGCTCTCCATCCGGAGTTCCTGAGACTGTCATACTCCAGACACATCCGCGCGTTAGATTTGAGCAAATGATCGCCATCGGCATGAGCACCACCTGCGTCTTCCCGGCATCCGTCGACAAGGCCTTCGGGCTCGCGCGCCAGGCCGGCTTCGACGGCATGGAGATCATGGTCACCAACGACCCGGTGAGCCAGGACCCGATCGCGCTGCGCGAGTTGAGCGAGAAGTACAGCCTGCCGATCCTGTCGATCCACGCGCCCACGCTGTTTCTCACCACCTTCGTCTGGGGCCGCGACCCGGCCGTCAAATTGCGCCGCTCGGCCGAGTTGGCCGTCGCGGTCGGCGCCCCGAGCGTCGTCGTGCACCCGCCGTTCCGCTGGCAGTCCGGATACGCCGAGAACTTCGTGCGCATCGTCGCCGAGACCCAGAGCCAGACCGGCATCGAGATCTGCGTCGAGAACATGTTCCCGTGGAAGGTCGGCGGCAAGCAGCTCAAGGCGTACGCTCCGAGCCCCGATCCGCTGGATATGAACCCGGATGCCATGACGCTCGACTTCTCGCACGCCTCGCTCACCGGCCGCGACTCCCTCGAGTACGCGATGGCGATGGGCGACCGCTTGCGCCACGTCCACCTCTGCGACGGGAGCAGGTCGGTCGACGAGGGCAACATGTTCGATGAGCACCTCGTGCCCGGCTACGGCAACCAGCCGGTCGCCGAGACCCTCACCTGGCTCGCCGAGAACCACTGGGCCGGCAACGTCGTCGCCGAGGTCAGCCTGCACAGGATCCGCGACGACAAGGTCAAGCTCCGGATGCTGAAGGAGACCGTCGCCTTCGCGAAGCTCTACCTCGGCCAGGAGCACGAGGAGCGCGAGCCCCTCGTCGTCGGCGGAGCCAAGCCCCGCCAGCAGCGCAAGGCGTCCCGCCGCAACCTGCGGTCGGCGCGCTCCTCCGACTGAACCCGGGATGCCGCGACCACGCGCCTTGAGGTGACGCGAATGGCGGCTGCAGAGGCCTCGCAACCCGCCATTTGCGACATTTCGCGAGGATGCAGTGTGCGGCATTTCGCGAAGGTCGCGAGGGTGCAGTGCGGGCGAACACCGCCCGCACGCCCCACGGCCGCACGGTACCGTGGAACGCGACCCACCTTGGAGGATCCAATGCGCAAGTTCCTGTTCAGCCCCGGTGTCTGGAGTGCCGTCTTCGGCGGCGTCGGCGTCGCCCGAACGGCGAAGAACGGCCCTCGCGACTGGCGCCTGATCCTGCAAGTGGTCGTCTGGGGGGCGACCGTGGTCCTCGCGGTCGACGCGGTCCGCCAGCGCTCGCTCGAGTCGGAGGACTACTGATCATGGTCGGCCCCATCGGACTCGGATTCGGCCCGGGGTTCGGCGCCGCCGGCCGCATCATGGGCGCGATCCTCGGCTTTCTCGGCACCCTGATCCTCTGCGCCATCGTGGTGGCGGTGCTGTTCTTCCTCATCCGCTTCCTGATCGTGGGGACCAGGGCGGCGCAGCTCTACATCGACGCCCACCGCCCCGCGGCGCCGGTTCAGCCCGCGGCGCCGACCGCGACCGCCACGCCGGTGACGACGGCGCCCGCGACGGCCACGCCGCCGGCCACCGCAACCGCTCCGACGGAACCTGCACCGCCCGCACCCGCACCACCCGCATCCCCACCGCCCGCACCCGCTGCGAAGCCGCGCGCGCGCAAGACGCCGCCGAGGCCCGAGCCGCAGGGCTAGAGCAGGAAGCCGCGCAGCAGGGCCCCCGACCCGTCGAGGTGCTCGCGCATGGCCCCGGCCGCGCCTTCCACGTCGCCGGCCAGGATCGCCATGACGATCGCCTCGTGCTGGCGGTTCGAGTGCTCGATGTTGCGCGGCAGCAGCGGGAAGCTGTCGAGCAGCTCGTTGACCCGGCTGCGGTTGTCGGCCAGCAAGGTCACCAGGGACGGCACGCCCACCACCTCGCCGATCGTGAGGTGCAGCCGCGAGTCCAGGCGGCGGTAGTCGGCCGGTCCGGATGCCGCGGCCTCCCCCAGCCGCGACCACAGCGCAGCGCGTTCCGCCGCGTCGAGGCTGCGCGCGGCGGCGGCCCGAGCTGCACCCACCTCGAGGATGCCCCGCAACCCGAGGACGTCGTCCAGCTCGGCCGCCGACGGCGGCGCTGCCAGGCTCCCGGACGGCACGGGCAGGGGGTCGCTCACGAAGGTGCCGCCATAGCGGCCTCGGCGCGGGGCGAGGTAGCCGGTGTCCGCCAGCTCGCGGATCGCCTCGCGCACCGTGTCGCGGCTCACCGAGAAGCGCAGCGCGAGTTCGCGTTCGGAGGGCAGCGCCTGCCCGGGCGCGACCACCCCGAGGCGGATGGTCTGCATCAGGCGCGCGACCGTGTCCTCGAGGGCATTGCCGCTGCGCACCGGGCGGTAGACCGCTTCGTCGACCAAGCTGGCGCGAGGCTCCACCGCCGATCCCTCAGAGCGGGGTGACATAGGCCGCGCTGATCCCGCCGTCGACGAGGAAGGTCGAGGCCGTGATGAAGCGGGCGTCGTCGCTGGCGAGGAACGCCACGGCCGCCGCGAGCTCCTCCGGCTCGGCGAAGCGGCCGAGCGGCACGTGGATCAGCCGCCGCGCGGCGCGCTCCGGATCCTTGGCGAACAGCTCCTTGAGCAGCGGCGTGTTCACCGGCCCCGGGCAGAGCGCGTTCACCCGGATGCCCTGCCGCGCGAACTGCACGCCCAGTTCCCGGGTCATCGCGAGCACGCCGCCTTTGGATGCCGTGTAGGAGATCTGCGAGGTCGCGGAGCCGAGCACCGCGACGAAGGATGCCGTGTTGATGATCGATCCTGTGCCGGCCGGCACCATGTGCCGCAGCGCGGCCCGGGAGCAGAGGTAGACGCTGGTCAGGTTCACGAGCTGCACCCGGTCCCAGGCGTCGAGCTCGGTGGTCTCGATCGAGTCGTCGTCGGGCGGCGAGATCCCGGCGTTGTTGAAGGCGATGTCGACAGAGCCGTAGCTCGAGGCGGCGGTGTCGAACAGGGCGTCCACCTGCTCCTTGTCGCTCACGTCGACCTTCACGAACAGGCCGTCGACCGACTCGGCAGCGGCCTGGCCGGCTGCCGGGTCGACATCCCCGATCACGACCGTCGCGCCCTCTGCGGCGAAGCGCCTCGCCGTGGCGAGGCCGATGCCGCTGGCTCCGCCGGTGATGACGGCGACCTTCCCGGCGAGGCGCTGGGTGAGGTCGATCGGGGTGATGGGCATGAGGGGCTGCGCTCCTAGCTGGCGAAGAAGACGTTCTTGGTGTCGGTGAAGGCGAGGGCGGCGTCCGGGCCCAGCTCGCGGCCGAGGCCGCTCTGCTTGGCCCCGCCGAAGGGGGTCGTGTAGCGCACCGAGGAGTGCGAGTTGACCGAGAGGGTGCCCGACTCGATGCCGCGTGCGACGCGGATGGCGCGCCCGAGGTCGTTGGTCCAGATCGAGCCGGACAGCCCGTACACGCTGTCGTTCGCAAGCCGGATGGCGTCGGCCTCGTCGTCGAAGGGGAGCACGCTCACCACAGGGCCGAAGATCTCCTCGACGGACACGCGGTCGGTGCGGGACTCGGGCAGCAGCACGGTCGGCGGCATCCAGTAGCCGGGGCCGCTGGGTGCCGAGCCGGTGAACGCGACCCGGGTGCCGTCGTCGAGGAAGCTCTGCACGCTGTCGAAATGAGCCTTCGAGACCAGGGGGCCCATCTCGGTGCCCTCCTCGCCGGGCCGGCCGACCTTGACGGCCTTCACAGCGGGCTCGAGCAGCTCGAGGAACTTCTCGAGCACGCTCCGCTGCACCAGGATGCGGCTGCGCGCGCAGCAGTCCTGCCCGGCGTTGTCGAACACCGCGCCCGGTGCCGAGGCGGCTGCTCCCTCGAGGTCGGAGTCCGCGAAGATCACGTTGGCGCTCTTGCCGCCGAGCTCGAGAGTGACCGGCTTGACCTGGCGAGCGCATCCGGCCGCCACCTGCTTGCCCACCGCGGTCGACCCGGTGAAGACCACCTTCCGCACCTGCTCGTGGGTGACGAAGCGCTCCCCCACGACCGAGCCGCGACCCGGCAGCACCTGGAAGAGCCCATCGGGCAGTCCGGATTCGAGGCCGAGCTCGCCGAGGCGGATCGCGGTGAGCGGGGTCCAGTCCGCCGGCTTCAGCAGCACGGCGTTGCCCGCCGCGAGCGCGGGCGCGAAGCCCCAGGACGCGATCGTCATCGGGAAGTTCCACGGCACGATCACCCCGACCACGCCGAGCGGCTCGTGGAAGGTCACGTCGATGCCGCCCGCCACCGGGATCTGGGCGCCGATCATCCGTTCGGGCGCGCCGGCGTAGTAGTCGAGCACGTCGCGGACATGGCCGGCCTCCCAGCGAGCCGAGCCGATCGGATGCCCGGAGTTGCGCACCTCGAGGGCGGCGAGCTCCTCGACGGCCCCGTCGACGGCGGCCGCGAAGCGCCGCAGGGCTTTCGCGCGATCAGCGGGAGCCAGCGCCGACCAGCGCGCCTGGGCCGCGACTGCACGCGCGACCGCGGCATCCACCTCCTCGAGCGAGGTGTGCACCACCTCGCCGATGACGGTCTCGTCCGACGGGTTGATCAGGGTGGTCGTGCTCCTCATGCGTGCAGCTCCCGATAGGCGCTCGCGGCCTCGACGAGGCTCTCGAACAGCCGGGCGTCGTCGGCGGCGTCCTCCTCAGGATGCCATTGCACCCCGACCCCGAACGGCACGTCCTCCAACTCGACCGCCTGCACGATCCCGTCTGCGGACTGCGCGGTCACCCGCAGCCCGGAGCCGACCTCGTCGATCGCCTGATGGTGGTAGCTCTGCACGGCGTGCGAGCCCTCTCCGATCACCGCGGCGATGCGGGAGCCGGGGTGCACCTGCACCTCGTTGACGGCGAACTCGCCGTTGCCTCTCCGGAACCGGTCGTCGCCGACCACGTCGGGCAGGTGCTGGTGCAGGGTGCCGCCATGCAGCACATTGAGCACCTGGATGCCGCGGCAGATCGCCAGGAACGGGACCTCCGCCGCGATCGCCGCGCTCAGCAGCGCGTCGTCCCAGTCATCGCGCAGCGCACTCGGCCGGTCGTTCTCCGGGTGCGCCGCCGCGCCGTAGCGCGCCGCGTCGACATCCTGCCCGCCGGCGATGATGAGGCCGTCCAGCCGGGCGAGCACCTGCCCGGCCACCCCGCCGGCGATCGGCTGCGGGGGCAGCAGCACGGGGATCCCGCCCGCCTTCTCGACGGCCGCGAAGTACACCTCGGGCAGGAACGCGGCCCGCACATCCCACACCCCGGTCTGCGCCCGCTGCAGATAGGTCGTGATCCCGATGATGGGCTTCACGCGGCCACCCGCCGATGCGCCGGCTCCGTCGAAGCGCCGGCCGCCCCGTGATCACAGTCGTTCGAAGCCACGGACCCGCTCCCAGTCGGTGATCGCCGCATCGAAGGCCTTCAACTCGATGCGGGCGTTGTTGAGGTAGTGCTCCACGACCTCGGAGCCGAAGGCCTCCTGCGCCACGGCAGAGTGCGCGAACAGCTCGGCGGCGTCGCGCAGGGTGGTCGGCACCCGCGGGGCGTCGGAGCCGTAGGCGCTGCCCTCGAAGACCGGCTCGAGTTCGAGCTCGTTCTCGATCCCGTAGAGGCCGCCGGCGATGAGCGCGGCGACCGCGAGGTACTGGTTGACGTCGCCGCCCGGCA
>WOYR01000210.1 GCA_011620705.1 Microbacteriaceae bacterium
GTCTGGGACAGTTGACCCACTTCGACAGGAGGCCTGTGCCCCGCATCCCCGCCACCCAGCGCCGTGCCGCGCTCGCCCACGCGGCGCTCGCCGTGATCTCGCGCGACGGCGTCGCGGCGGCGACGACCCGCGCGATCGTCGCCGAGGCCGGGATGCCGTTGGCCAGCTTCCACTACGCGGTGCCCTCGCGCGACGAGCTGCTCCGCGACGTCGTGGAGCTCGTGGTCGCCGAGGAGGGCGTGGCGGCCCTGGCGCCGCTGCTGGTGCAGGCGGGCAGCATCCGGGAAGCCGCGCGCCTCGCCCTCACCGCCTACTTCGCCTTCGTGCGCCGCGATCCCGGGCACGAGCAGGCGATGTTCGAACTCACCCAGCACGCGCTGCGCACGCCGGGGCTCGACAAGCTGCCGGCGGAGCAGTACGCCCGCTACCGCACGCTCGCCATCGAACTTCTCGACGCGGCGACCGCCCGGTACCGCCCCGACTGGAGAGTGCCCGTGCCCGAGCTCGCCCGCCTGCTGGTGGGCTTCACCGACGGACTGACCCTGGCCTGGCTGGCGGACCGCGACGACGCGGCGGCCGAGCGCTCGATCGAGCTGGCCGCCGACACGATCGCGATGTTCGCGAACGAGCCGGTCCCGTCATCCTCGGGAGCCCGCGTGTGACCGCCGAGGTCCCGCTGGTCGAGCCTGCCGAGGTCCCGGACCCGTTCGCCGAGCCCACCGAGCCGGTCGGCGGCGGCTGGATCGGCGCCTTCGCGGCGGCATGGCTCGGCATCTGGATGGCGCAGCTCGCCCCCTTCCAGCAGGTGCTGCCGGTGCAGGTGGCCAGGCAGATCCACTCACAGCACTGGCAGGACGACGTCGTCGCCTTCGGCATCATCTCGGGCGTCGCCGGCGCCTGCGCGCTGATCGCGTTCCCGCTGACCGGCGCACTGAGCGATCGCACCACTTCGCGCTTCGGCCGCCGTCGTCCATGGATCCTCGGCGGCGCCATCCTGTTCGCGCTCGCACTGGTGAGCCTGGGGCTGCAGACGGAACTGGTCGGCCTCGGAATCTGCTGGTCGCTCGCGATCATCGGCTTCTGCATCCTCACCTCCTCGCTCACCGCCACGATCAGCGACCAGGTGCCGGTGCGGCAGCGCGGCGTCGCCTCCAGCTGGATCTCCGCGCCGCAGGCGATCGGCACCATCCTCGGCATCGTGCTCGTCACCATCGTCATCACCGACCAGGTCTTCGGCTATCTGGCGCTCGCGATCCTGCTGCTGGCGCTCGTGCTGCCCTTCCTGCTGCGGGCCCCGGATGCGCAGCTCCCGCTCGCGCAGCGTCCCGCGCTCACGCTCACGGCCATCGTGCGGGGCATGTGGATCTCGCCGCGCAAGCACCCGGACTTCGGCTGGACCCTGCTCAGCCGCATCCTCGTGAACATCGGCAACGCCCTCGGCACCGGGCTGCTGTTCTACTTCCTCGAGTTCGGCCTGCACATGTCGGAGGAAGACGCGAACACCTCGCTGCTCATCCTGGTGGCCGTCTACCTGGTGGGCGTCGTCGCCTCGGCGCTGGTGGCGGGCCGGCTCAGCGACCGGATCGGCCGGCGCAAGCCCTTCGTGATGGTGAGCGCAGTGCTGCAGGGCATCGCGGCGCTGATCCTGGCGATCTTCCCGGTGTTCCCGGCCGCGGTCGCGGGCGGGCTGATCCTCGGCCTCGGCTACGGCTGCTTCCTCGCGGTCGACCAGGCGCTCGCCACCCAGGTGCTGCCCGATCCCGCCGACCGCGGCAAGGATCTCGGCATCATGAACATCGCCACCGCGGTCCCGCAGGCGGCAGCACCGCTCGTCGGAGCGCTCGTCGTCGCGGCGCTCGGAGGATTCGCCGGCCTGTTCGTGCTGTCCGCAGTCGCCGCTGTGCTGGGAGCGCTGGCGGTCCTCCCGATCAAGACGGTGCGATGAGCACCGCGGCGCTGCACCTGACCCGGCAGGCATCCGCGCCGTGGAAGAACCCGGCCGAGTACTGGCCGGCCCTCACCGCGGCGACCGCCGGGCTCGACACCCCGCTCGGCGCTCTCTCGGTCGAGGCCCTCTCCGCCAACGCCTTCGAATTGCTGGATCGTGCGGCGGGGATGCCGATCCGGGTCGCCAGCAAGTCGGTGCGGGTGCGCGGGGTCCTGGATGCCGTGCTCGCCCTCCCCGGCTTCCGGGGCGTCCTCGCCTACACCCTGCCCGAGGCGCTGTGGCTGGCCGGGGGCGATACCCGCTACGACGACGTGGTGGTCGGCTACCCGACCGCCAACCGCGCGGCCATCGCCGCGCTCGGAGCCGATGAGCAGCTCGCCTCGCGCATCACCCTGATGGTCGACGACCTGGCTCAGCTCGACCTGGTGGATGCCGTAGCAGCCGCCGGAAGGCGCGCGCCGATCCGAGTCGCCCTCGAACTGGATGCTTCGTACCGGACCCGGCTGCTCGGGCACATCGGGGTGCGGCGCTCGCCGCTGCACGAGGTGGAGGACGCGCGGCGGATCGCGGCCGCCATCGCGGCCCGCCCGGGCTTCCACCTGGTCGGGATGATGGGCTACGAGGCGCAGATCGCCGGCGTCGTCAACAAGCGCCACCCGGTCGTCCAGTGGATGCAGCGCGCCAGCGCCGCCGAGCTGGCCGAGCGCCGCGGCGCCGCCGTGGCGGCCGTGCGAGGAGTCGCCGAGCTGGAGTTCGTCAACGGGGGCGGCACCGGCT
>WOYR01000214.1 GCA_011620705.1 Microbacteriaceae bacterium
CAGTCGATCTACGCCTTCCGCGGAGCCGACATCCGCAACATCGTGGAGTTCGAGCGCGACTTCCCGAACTCGACGACGATCCTGCTCGAGCAGAACTACCGCTCGACCCAGAACATCCTCGATGCGGCCAATGCCGTGATCGCGAACAACTTCGACCGCAAGGCGAAGAATCTGTTCACCACCGTCGGCTCGGGCGACAAGATCGTCGGCTACACCGGCTACACCGGGCACGACGAGGCGCAGTTCGTGGCCGACGAGATCGGCACCCTGCACGAGCAGGGCGAGCGCTACAGCGACATCGCCGTGTTCTACCGCACCAACTCGCAGACGCGTGCGCTCGAGGAGATCTTCATCCGCTCGGCGATCCCATACCGGGTGCTCGGCGGCACCAAGTTCTACGAGCGCTCCGAGGTCAAGGATGCGATGGCCTATCTGATCCAGGTCGCCAACCCGGCCGACGATCTGGCGCTGCGCCGCATCATGAACGTGCCCAAGCGCGGGATCGGCCCGGCCACCGAGGCCGCTTTGCAGGGTTACGCCGACCGGGTGGGCGTCACGCTGCGCGATGCGCTTCCGGATGCCGGGAAGCTGGGCCTCGGCCCGAAGGTCACCGCGTCGATCCTCGAGCTCGCGTCGATCCTCGACGAGGCCACGGAGACGGCGCCGACGACCAAGCCCGCAGACATCCTGACCGCCATCCTGAACCGCACGGGCTACATCGACGCGCTGCGCGCCACCCGCGACCCCCAGGATGAGGCGCGCATCGAGAACGTCGAGGAGCTCGTCGCGGTGACGAAGGAGTTCGCCCGCAACAACCCGGACGGCACGCTCGTCGACTTCCTCACCGAGGTGTCACTGGTCGCCGCCGCCGATGAGCTGGATGACTCGAGCGGTACCGTCTCGCTGATGACGCTGCACACCGCGAAGGGCCTCGAGTACGACGCCGTGTTCCTGACCGGGATCGAGGAGGGGCTGATGCCGCACCAGACGTCGGCGGGCGAGCCCGGTGGCCTGGCCGAGGAGCGCCGCCTGTTCTACGTGGGAATCACCCGGGCGAAGAAGCGGCTCTACCTCTCGCTCGCGATGACCCGCTCTACCTTCGGCGACACCAGCGTGGCGATGCCGAGCCGGTACCTGCAGGAGATCCCGGCCGAGTTGATCGAGTGGCGCCAGAGCCCCGGGATGGCCACCTCGCGCAACGGCGCACGTTCGCGCGCTCTCAACGGGCGCCCGTCGTACGGCAGCTCGACGGCGGGCTCGGAGCGCTTCGGCTCGCGTGATGCGCTGCCGCCGGCGCCCAGGATGAAGACCGAGTGGACCTCGCCGGTGACCAACAAGGTGCGCGACAACGGCGACCTGACGCTGGCGGTGGGGGACCGCATCCGGCACGCCGATTTCGGCGAGGGACGCGTGAGTGCGGTGACCGGCGAGGGCACGAAGAGCATCGCGGAGGTGCAGTTCGAGCAAGCCGGCCGCAAGCGCCTGCTGATCAAGATCGCGCCGATCGAGAAGCTGTAGGCAACGGCTTTCCGGGCCAGTTCAGACAATCCGGGCGAGAAAACCCGTCCGGTTCGGCGTAAACCCCCCGGTTTCGGGAGTGCCGGGCTCTCACGCCTCGAGTTCGACCGGGGCGCTCCCCTCGGGCTCGATGGCCGGCGTCGCGCGCCGCCGCGCCACGACCACGATCAGCAGCGTCACTGTGCACAGCAGCAGCGCGGACGCGGCGACCGTCACCCCGCCCGCCACGCCCAGGCCGCCGGCGAGCAGGCCGATCAGGATGCCGCTGCCCGCCTGAAACCCCTGCGCGGTCATCCCGGCCGCACCGACGAACCTGCCGCGGCGTTCCTGCGGCGCCTCGAGCTGCACGATGGTCTGCGAGGTGGACGCAGTCACGAGGCTGCTCGCCCCGGCGATCAACAAGGCGACGATCGAGAGCAGATAGCTGTGCGAGAGGGCGAAGGTCAGGATGCTGCCGGCGAAGGCGATGCCCGCGACGATTGCGAGGCGGGTGCTGGCACGGATGCGTCCGATCGCCTCGAGCGTGATGCCCGAAACTGTGGCGCCCGCCGCCATCGACGACACCAGGATGGCGTAGCCGAGTCCGTTGGCGTCCTGTCCTAGCCGGTTGCCGAACTCGGGCAGCAGCGGCATGAGCGCGACCCCGATGAACAAGGCGACCGACCCCTGCAGGATCATCACCACCAGGATCGACGGATACTTCGGAACGTCGCGCAGCACGTTCACGATGTCGCGCAGGTGCGGCGCGGCCCGCCGAGCGACGTCATGCACGTGCCCGGTGATCGGAACGAGGAACAGGTAAATGAAGAACGGCAGGTACATCACGACGTTGAGGAACATCCCGATGGTCGGCCCGACCGTGAACAGCAGCAGAGCACCGAGGGCAGGGCCGACCAGCTGGCCGAACGTGATGCCCGTCGCGGTGAGCCGCACGGCGCTCGGCAGGTCCTTGGGGCCGACCATGTCGTAGAGCATCAGCTGGTCGGGCGCCTTCCAGATCGCGCTCGCGAAGCCATGCAGCAGCAGGAGGGCGACGGCCTCCCAGGGCTGCAGGCTGTTCGTCGCGAACAGGATGCCCCAGATGATGGATGCCGCGATGAAGAGCAGAGCCGAGAGCTGGATCAGCCGCCGGCAGTCGAACCGGTCGGCGAGTGCACCGAGCGGGATCGCGAAGAACAGGTGCGGCAGCCAATGCGTCA
>WOYR01000033.1 GCA_011620705.1 Microbacteriaceae bacterium
TCGCGGCTTCGTCCGCGTCTCGGAACTCGGCGCGGGCAGCCGCACGTCGAACTGCCGTGTCGTCGCCACGGCCCCCCCTTGTACGACTGCAGGACGGTCGAGCGCCGTAGCCTGGAGTCGATGACACATCTACTCGGCGGTGAGGCGCTGCACCTCGAGTACCCGACCAAGGTGGTGCTGGAGAACGTCACGGTCGGCATCAACGAGGGCGACCGGATCGGCGTGGTCGGCCGCAACGGCGACGGCAAGTCGACGCTGCTGAGGCTGCTGGCCGGGCGGCAGGAGCCCGACTCGGGGCGCGTCACCCGCCGCGGCGGGGTGACTCTCGGGATGCTCGACCAGTCCGACGCGCTGGTCACCGGTCTCACGGTGGCGCAGACCGTCGTGGGCGACCGGGCGGAGCACGAGTGGGCGGGAGACGCCCGGGTCCGCGATGTCATCGCGGGGCTGGTCGGCGGAACGGCGACGGGAAATGGGCAGAGTGGAGACATCCGCTGGGACGCCCCGGTCGACGAGCTCAGCGGCGGCCAGCGGCGCCGGGTCGCGCTCGCGGCGCTGCTGACGCGCGACTGGGATGTCGTCCTCCTCGACGAGCCGACCAACCACCTCGACCTCGAGGGCGTGGCCTGGCTCGCCCAGCACCTGAAGAAGCGCTGGCCGGCCAACCAGGGCGGGCTCGTGGTCGTCACCCACGACCGATGGTTCCTCGACGAGGTCTCCACCGGCACCTGGGAGGTGCACGACGCGACCATCGAGCCCTTCGAGGGCGGCTACGCGGCCTACATCCTGCAGCGGGTGGAGCGCGACCGCATGGCGGCGGCGAGCGAGTCGAAGCGGCAGAACCTGCTGCGCAAGGAGCTGGCCTGGCTGCGGCGCGGGGCTCCTGCCCGGTCGACGAAGCCCAAGTTCCGGATGGATGCCGCTGCCGCCCTGATCGACGACGTCCCCCCGATCCGCGACTCCGTGTCGCTCGCGCGCCTCGCCGTCAACCGGCTCGGCAAGGACGTGGTGGACCTGCTCGACGTGAGCGTCTCCTTCCCGGTCGTCGAGCCGGACGGCGGCATCGGCGCGCATGAGGTGCTGCGCGGCATCGAGTGGCGGATCGCACCGGGGGAGCGCACCGGCATCCTCGGGGTGAACGGCGCGGGCAAGTCGACGCTGCTCGGGCTCGTCGCCGGCACAGTGCAGCCGACCACCGGTGTCGTGAAGCGCGGCAAGACGGTGAAGCTCGCGATTCTCGACCAGCGGCTCGACGAGCTGAACGAGATCGCGAACGAGCGGGTGAGCGCCGTGATCGCGCGGCAGCGCTCCTCCTACCTCAGCGGAGGCGTCGAGCTGACCCCTGGGCAGCTGCTCGAACGCCTCGGCTTCACGAGCGCGCAGCTCTCGACGCCGGTGAAGGATCTCAGCGGAGGCCAGAAGCGGCGGCTGCAACTGCTGCTGATCCTGCTCGGCGAGCCGAACGTGCTGATCCTCGACGAGCCGACCAACGACGTCGACACCGACATGCTGGCGGCCATGGAGGACCTGCTGGACTCCTGGCCGGGGACGCTGCTGGTGGTGTCGCACGACCGCTACCTGGTTGAGCGCGTCACCGATCAGCAGTACGCCCTGCTCGACGGGAGGCTGCGGCACCTGCCGGGCGGTGTGGACGAGTACCTGCGGATCAGAGCACTCGCCGCCGCCGGCCCGGGCCGACAACCGGCACCCGGGACGGGCGTCGGCGCCGGCGTCGCGGTGGAGGCCGGAAATGGCCTCGACTCCAAGCTCCAGCGCGCGCAAAAACGCGATGCCGAGAAGGAGCTGGCCGCCACGGATCGCCGGCTCGCCAAGTGCGCAGAGCAGATCGCGGCCAAGCATGCCGAGTTCGCCGCCCATGACCAGAGCGACTACCTGGGACTCGGCGCGCTGCAGGCCGAGCTGTCGGCGCTGGAGTCCGAAGCGGCCGCCCTCGAGGATCGCTGGTTGGAGCTGAGCGAGCAGCTCGAGGGCTGAGGGACCGGGCGCCGCAGCTCCTGCTAGACGCCGCCGCCCCCGCCGCCCCCTCCGCCACCGCCGGAGCCGCCCCCGCCCCCGGATCCGCCGGAGCCCGACGACCCGGCGGAGCCCGAGTACGAACTCGATGCGCTGCTGCTGAACGACGAGATGGCCGCAGCGAAGGCCCCGGCCTGGAACGCGCCCAGGTTGCCCCCGTCATACCAGTTCGGCGGGTTCTGGTCGTAATACTTGCCGAGAGTCGCGGCCCACTCCTTCTCGAGCGAGAAGAGCACAGCGTATGGCAGCAGCTTCTCGTAGATCTTCACGACCTGGCTGCCGTCAGCTTGCCCGCCGCGCTCCGCGCCGGTGACGCTCTGCAGCATCTTCAGCCGGTCCGCCTCGGCGAACTGGATGAACAGCTTCAGGCCGTCGAGGTGCTCGCGCAGCAGCATCCCATCCCGGGTCAGCGGGCGCGCCCTGGTGGTGCGGCTGATGCCGAAGATGCCGAGGACACCGGCTGCGAAGGCGCCGAAGATGCCGACGGTCGAGGCGAGGCCATTGCTCGCGCTGGCTCCGCTGATCGCGAGCAGGGCGGCACCGGCTCCCGAGATGAGCAGCACGATCAGCCACGCCCACCGCGGTGGCTTGCGGCGCAGCCCCGCACCGAGCACCTGCTGTGCGATCGTCTTCGTGCGCGACTGCACGAAGGCGCCCAGCGTC
>WOYR01000018.1 GCA_011620705.1 Microbacteriaceae bacterium
ACGGGACGTGGGCGACAGCGTGGTCGCGGCGCGCGGACTGGCTCCCTGGTTATCCGAGCGCGCGGCAGGCCCTCTTCGGGCTGCCGCCCGCCTCGCCGTGACGGCGAAGGCGGGTGTAAGCACCCGCCGGCTCGCCGCCATCGGCTTGGTGGTCTACGTCGGTGCCGCGGGGGTCGTCCTGCTAGCGCCTGTTTCGTATGGCGGCGTCATCCACGCCATCGCCCACGCGATCCCCGTGCCGCCGGGCATGGGATCGTTCGGCTCCGGCTGGGTGGAGTTCGCGGCGAACGTCGCCCTGTTCGTGCCGCTGGGATTCCTGCTGACGGTTCTCCTGCGGAATCCGCTCTGGGGGGCGCTCATAGGCGCCCTGGTCTCGGTCGCGGTCGAGTTCGCCCAGATGGGCATCCCGCACCGGGACCCCGTGGTGCGCGATGTCATCTCGAACACGATGGGCGCCGTTGTCGGCGCGCTCCTGGCCTGGCTGATCGTAGTGCGTCGAGGTCGCAGGGCCGCGCGGCGACAGGGCTAAGGATGCACGACCGACGGCGACCAAGCGTGCGGGATGAAGATCGTCGGGTCGGCTGAGCCGTCGGCCGGCATGCTCCACACGTCGCTGTCGCCGGCAACCCCGGTGCGTGGCAGGCCGTAGAGAACGATCGAGTCGTCGAGCCATTCGACCTGGTCGTCGACGCTGCGCTTCTCCGGTAGCACGGTCTCGACCTTCGTCTTCAGGTCGAGCACGGCGATGCGCCAGTTCGGCTGACTGAAGGTACCGGTGTTCTTCTTGAAGGCGACGCGGGTGCCGTCGGGGGAGAGGGACGGGCACTCGGCGGCCTTGTGCTCGGCGGTGAGCGTCCGCTTGACGAGGTCGCCCCGCACGAGCCAGGTCGAGCCCGCGCTCGCCGCGGTCGCATAGAAGTAGCGGTCGTCGTCGCCGAATGTGACGCCCCACACGTTCCGGTCGGCCGCGTTGATCCGCGAGCCATCGACCATCAGCTTGAACTGCTCGAGGCTGCCGTAGCTCTTGCCGGCCGCCGTCACGATGATCGTCTCGGTCGAGAAGCCGACCGTCGCATAGGACTCTCCGGTGATGAAGGAGGTCTCCGCGACGAGCTTCGAGTCGGCCGAGATCCGGGTTCGACTGGGGATCCCGGGCAGCGACCAGGTCTGCTCCTGCTTGCCGGTGGCGCCGGTCTGCACGGCGGTCCAGGTGGTGACGACCCCGGCATCCGTCTTCAGGCACATCGTGAGCTTCGTCGTCGCGTATACCCGGTCGCAGATCTGCGAGGAGACCGAGCGGGGTCCGCCGGGGTCGTCGAGCGGGACACTGGCCACCTTGCCGTAGTCGGCTCCGGACGCCGTGTTGCGGAACTGCACGCGCTCGCCTGTGAAGGTGGCCACCGGTGTCGCCTCCACCGAGCTCGGCGCGTTCTTCGCAGCCTGGGAACGGGTGAAGGCGAGGGTGCCGAAGACGATCACGACGATCAGCGCGACCGCCGAGATGGCGCTCAGCAGCGCGATGCGATAGCGCCGGTTCACACGCTCACGTCCGCCCGGTAGCGGCGGGCGCTTCGAAGGACCAGCGCGACGATGGGGATAGCTGCCGCCACCGCGATGGAGACGATCAGCATCGACCACTCACGGCCGAGGGCGAACCACAGGAGGCCGAATCCGGCACTGGAGATGAACCGTGCGATCGCGACGACCGTCTGCGCCGCGCCGATGGCGGTCGCGCGGGTCTCGCTGTTCGTGAACTGGGTGGCGAGCACCGACAGGATGCCGTCGGTCGCTGCGTAGTAGCCGCCGAGCAGGATGAGGCACAGGATCGTGATCGCCGCTCCGGTGATCGGCACAGTGGCCGACACGTACGCCGCGAGCAGCAGCCCGTGACCGAACACGAACATGCGGGCGCGGCCGAAGCGGTCGGCCAGCCGACCGATCGGCACCGCGAAGGTCAGAAAGGCGATGTTCGTGCCGACGTAGAGCAGCGGAAAGAACTGGGCGGCGAACGGGCTGCGGTTCTGCAGCACCAGGTAGATGAATCCGTCGCCGATGGTCAGCACGCCCAGCAGGCCGGCGACCAGCAGAAGCCGCTTGAGTCCGGGATTGTTGAGCTCCCGCCACCTGGCACGGGCGGTGACGCGCGGCCGGGCGCGAGCCTTCGCGGCGATGGCGGTCGCCTCATCGCCGGGTGCCTCGCGGTCGACAACCGCCGTCGAGCGGGTGCGCACGTTCGGGACGATGATCCCGAGCACGGCGGCGCCGACGAGGGCGAAGGCGAGGGAGACGACGAAGACCGTGCTGAACCCATTGGGGATGACGAGCAGGATCAGGAACGCAAGCAGGGGTCCGATCGCCGCGCCGGTGTTGTCGAGAGCGCGGTGCACCCCGAACGACGCCGCCAGGTTCCCCGGCTTCGAGGACGCCGTGATCAGCGCATCGCGCGGCGCCGTGCGGATGCCCTTGCCCAGCCGGTCGGCGGTCAACACCGCGGTGAGGCCCGCGAAGCTGGTGACGAACAGCAGAAAGATGCGAGCGACGGCCGCCAGGCCGTATCCGGAGAAGGCGACCCACTTCGGCTGATCCACGCGGTCGGCCGCCCAGCCGGCGCCGAGCCGCACGATGGCGCTGACGCCCTGGTAGATCCCTTCGAGGAATCCGTATGCGACTGTCGACAATCCGATGACGCCCGTCACATAGAGGGGCAGGATGGCAGCCACGGACTCCGAGGACACGTCGGTCAGCATGCTGACGATTCCCAGCGAAATGACGACGGACGAGACCCTGTTGGCGACCTTCGGTCCCCGCGGGGTGCCCTCGGGATCCTTCGGCTGATTGGTCAGGGAGATGTACACGGCCTCAGCTCTTCCCCGCCGTGAAGGCGGCGAAGACGCTCACACCCGTTCGGCCCGAGTCCGCTGTCGTCGTCACGGTGATGCTGTCGCTCCCTCGGGTGTAGCTCGTCGCCGTCGTTCCGGGAGCGGACGGCGCCGCGGATGCCGTCAGACCCAGTTCGGTGAAGACGCTTTGGAAGTAGCTCTGCACGTCGCCGACGGACGCCGCCGAGGTCCCGACGAGGGTGACCTGCATGTGCACGCCCTCGGTGGCGATCGCGCTGTTCGCGACCGACATCCCGGGTGGGATGGAGATGACGCCGGTCGGGAATCCGGCGACAAGCGTGCCCTTGGCGCTCGCTGACTTCGGCAGCGGCGCCGTCACCAGCGGGGTCGGATCGGTGCCCAAGTGCGCGGTGGTCGGTGTCGCCGTCGGGGGGAGCACCTCGGTGCCGCTGCCGGCTGCGCGCGTCGGCGTTGGGCTGGGCGCCGCGGGCGGACCGAATCCGCCGGTCGCCAGGAACACGCCCACCACCACGACCGCGAGCATGACGAGCGCCCCCGTGAGGATGAACGCGAGCCGCTGCCGGGTGATGGACTTCATGCGCCGACCATCATGCGGACGGCTCGACGGGCGACAGTATCCCATCCGCCTCGCGGTAGAGCTCGCCGGTGAGCGGGCAGCGGAAGTCGTCTCCGTCGGCGACCAGCCGAGCTCCGGCGCGCCCGACCCAGCCGATGCGCCGCGCGGGGCTCCCGGCGACGAGTGCGTAGGCCGCGACATCCCTGGTCACGGTCGCGCCGGCGGCCACCAGGGACCATTCGCCGATCTCGACGGGGGCGATGCAGACCGAGCGCGCGCCGATCGCCGCGCCGGTGCGCACGGTCACACCGACCGCATGCCAGTCGTCGCCCGACTTGCGGGAGCCGTCGGGATTGATCGCCCGCGGGTAGACGTCGTTGGTGAAGACGACAGCGGGGCCGACGAACACCCCGTCGTCGAGCACGGCGGGCTCGTAGAGGAGTGCGTAGTTCTGGACCTTGCAGTTGCGTCCGAGCACGACACCCGGCCCGACATAGGCGCCGCGCCCCAGGCTGGAGCCCTCGCCGATCACGGCATCCTCGCGGACGTGCGCGAGATCCCAGACGACCACACCGGCTCCCAGGCGCGCTCCGTCATCCACCTGGGCGGTGGCGGCGATTCGGGCGGGGGTGTTCGGCACGGCTGACCTCTCGGAGCGGCGAGTCTCAGCCCTCGCCGGGATGACGGCACCCGAAGGCGGCGGGGTCGGGCATCCCCTGACTGCTAGCGTAATCGCACACAGTTGAGGCCTGAAGGCCCCAGAACGAGAGCCCGAGGAGCGTGCAGCGCGGCATGGACGACTATCTGGTCATCGGTGCGGGGCTCGTCGGGCTGGCGACTGCGCGGGCGATCCTCGAGCGGCTCCCGGACGCCCGCATCACCGTGGTCGAGAAGGCCGCCGATGTGGCGGCCGGCCAGAGCGGGCACAACTCCGGAGTCATTCACGCCGGCATCTACTATGCGCCCGGCTCCCTCAAGGCCGAGTTGTGCCGCCGGGGTCGGATCGAGACCGTCGAGTTCTGCGAGCGCTACGGCATCCCGTACTCGCTGGTCGGCAAGCTGATCGTCGCGACCGACGAGACGTCCAAGGTCCGTCTCGACGACCTGGAGCGGCGCTCGATCGAGAACCGGATCGTCGTCGAGCGGATCGGCGCGCGCGGCCTGGCCGAGCTCGAACCCAACGTGCAGGGGGTGGATGCCCTGCTCTCGCCGACCACGGGCATCGTCAACTACCAGCTGATCGCCGCGGCGATGCGCGACGAGCTAGCGGAAGCAGGAGTCCAGCTGCACTTCGGCGTCGAGGTGACTTCGATCGTCGAGGAGGACGGCATCGACGGCGGATCGGTGCGGGTTCGCACCGCGGAAGGCGGCGAGTGGACGGCGCGTCGGCTGATCGCGTGCGCGGGCCTGCAGGCCGACCGGATCGCCAAGCTCGCCGGCATCGACATCGACTTCAAGATCGTCCCGTTCCGCGGCGAGTACTTCGAGCTGCCCGCCTCGCGCGCCGACTTCGTGGATCACCTCATCTACCCGGTGCCCGATCCTTCGATGCCGTTCCTCGGCGTGCACATCAGCCCGACGATCGACGGCCGCGTGACGGTCGGGCCGAACGCGGTGCTCGGCTGGGCGCGCGAGGGTTACCCGCGCGGCTCAGTGCGGCCGAAGGACGTGCTCGACTTCGCGAGCTACGGCGGCTTCTGGCGGATGGCCGCCCACAACGCACGCCCCGCCATCATCGAGATGAAGAACTCGCTCCTCAAATCGGGGTACCTCGAGGAGTGCCGCAAGTACGCTGCGGGCCTGACGCTGCAGGATCTTGGCGAGCGCTCGGCCGGCATCCGCGCCCAGGCGGTGCGCCGCGACGGGTCGTTCATCGAGGACTTCCAGTTCGAGACGACCGCGCGCCAGATCCACGTCAGCAACGCCCCGTCGCCGGCCGCCACGTCGTCGATCCCGATCGGACGGATGATCGCCGACCGCCTGCTCGCCTCGGTCTGAGGCCGACCGCCGGATCAGGCGGCGAGCGCCTTGCGGATGCGCTGCACCGACACGGCGCCCGCGGTGCCGAGTTGCTGGGCGAAGAGGCTGAGGCGCAGCTCCTCGAGCATCCAGCGCACCGGGATCAGGCGTGTCGGGGTCTCAGGGCTCAGGGGCAGTGCGCCCCCGGCATCCGTGTAGAGCGCAGTCGCCAGCTCGACCTCGGTGAGCCAGGTGCGGTCGCGCCCGGGCGCGTCGGCGAGCCTGCCGACGCGGTGGGTGATGCCTGCGAGATACACCGGCACTCGCCGCAGCTGCGTCACGCCGGTGATGCGCAGGAACCCCGGATGCACGAGCGCGTCGAGCTGCGAGCGGGCATCCGCGAGCGGGGCCATCAAGCTGAGGCTCGAGGCGCGCGAGATGGCGCGGTCGGCCTCCCGCGCCGCGCCGAGCACCTTCGCCGCGAGCGAGACGGTCGCGAACAGGGCCTCGACGAGATGTGCATCGACCTCGCCGCGCAGGGCCTCGAAGGCCGCGCGGGTGAAGGGCAGCGGATCGACGGTCGCGGCATCCACCAGCTGGTCGATCGTGGCCAGCAGTGCGTCGTCGAACATGGCCGCGGTCGAGGGGTAGGGGCTGGCTGCGAGCTGCAGCTTCTCGGTCCCGGTCAGGTGGTCCTGCACGTAGCCCGTGGGGCTCGGCACGGTGAGCGCGACGAGGCGGCGGATGCCGCGGGCATGCTGCCATGACTGGTCGGCCGCAGTGCCGAAGACGCGGATCGCCACCGAGCCGCCCTCGTCGACGAGCGCCGGGTAGCCGGTGATGGAGCCCGTCGGGATCAGCGTCTCGAGTCTCGTCGGCAGCCCGTCGAAGTCCCACGAGGTGAGGCCGGCGCGTTCGAGGTCGCTGGTGGGCGCAGCCGCCGCCGTGATCTTGGCAACGCTCGTGCGCGAACGTTCGGTGAGGGTGGTCTGCAGCGCGATCAGGCTCTTCGAAGACGCGACACGCCGACCGCGCTCGTCGACGGCGGCGAAGGTCATGCGCAGGTGCGGCGGCAGGCGGGACGCATCGAAGTCGGACGGCGCGATCACCGCGCGGGTGAGGGTACGGATGCGCTCGGCGAGGAATACCACCAGCTCGGCATCGGGGTCGGCATCGCTCAGCAGCCGGCGCGCCCAGTCGGCGGCCGGCACCACGTTGCGGCGGATCGGTTTCGGCAGGGTCTTGAGCATGGCGGTCACGAGTTCCTCGCGCAGACCCGGCACCAGCCAGTCGAAGCCGCGGTCCTCGAGGCGGGGGAGCAGCGGGAGGGGGATCTCGACCGTCACCCCGTCGTCGTCGGCACCCGGTTCGAAGCGGTAGCGCAGCGGCAACTGCTGCTCGCCCTGCACCCATTCGCTCGGGAACGCATCCGCGTCGAGCTCGGCATCCGGCTCCTCCTCGAGCAGTTCGCCGCGCGTCATGGTCAGCAGCGCCGGCGTCTCGGTGCGCGCCAGCTTCCACCACTGCTCGAAACGGCGCACATCCGTCACTTCGGCCGGCACCCGCCGGTCGTAGAAGTCGAGGACCGCCTCGTCGTCGATGAGGATGTCGCGCCTCCGCGTCCTCTCCTCCACCTCGCTGAGCTCGTCCCGCAAGGCCCGGTTCGCGCGCACGAACTCGTAGAGCCCGTTCCGCTCGATGGAGTACGGCCAGTCGCCCTCGACCATCGCGTGCCGCAGGAACAGTTCGCGCGCCTGCTGCGGGTCGATCCGGGACAGCTGGATGCGCCGCTTCGGCACGATCGGCACGCCGTAGAGCGTGACCTTCTCGTCGGCGACCGCCGATCCCTGCCGCTTCTCCCAGCGCGGCTCGCCGTAGCTCCGCTTCACGAGTTCGCCCGCGAGCTGCTCAGCCCACGCCGGATCGATCGCGGCGACCGTGCGGGCGAACAGCCTGCTCGTCTCGACCAGCTCGGCGGCCATCACGGCCGGCGGCCCCTTGCGCGCCAGCGACGAGCCCGGGAAGATCGTGAAGCGCTGGTTGCGGGCGCCGAGGTACTCGCGGCTCTTCGGCTCCCGCCCCTCGCGCGGCCTCTCCTTGGGATTCGTCTTCGTGACGCGCTCGTCACGCAGCCCGATGCGACTGAGCAGGCCCGCCAGCAGCGACTTGTGGATGGCGTCGGGATCCACTTTGGCCTCGCCAGGCTTGATACCGAGTTGCGAACCCGCCCTGACGAGTTGCCGATAGAGGTCCTGCCACTCGCGGATGCGCAGGTAGTTGAGGAACTCGCTCCTGCACAGCCGCCGGAACGCGCTGCTCGACAGCGCCTTCTGCTGCTCCTCGAGGTAGTTCCAGAGCTTCAACAGCCCGAGGAAGTCGCTGCTCGGGTCGGCGAAGCGGGCGTGCAGCTGCTCGGCCTGCGCGCGCTTCTCAAGGGGGCGCTCGCGCACATCCTGGATGCTCAGCCCGGCGACGATCGCAGCCACCTCGCGCACCACGCCGTTGCGCTCGGCCTCGACGAGCATCCGTCCGAAGCGCGGATCGAGCGGCAGGGCCGCGAGCTCGCGCCCGACCTTCGTGATCCTGGTCCGGCCGGCGGTGCGGTCGCGCGTGATCGCGCCGAGCTCCAGCAGCAGATCCATGCCGTCCTGGATGCCGCGCGAATCCGGCGGCTGCAGGAAGGGGAACGCCGCGATGTCGCCGAGCCCGATGGAGATCATCTGCAGGATGACGGCGGCCAGGTTGGTCCGCAGGATCTCTGGGTCGGTGAAGGCCGGCCGCTTCTCGAAGTCCTCCTCCGAGTAGAGCCGGATCGCGATCCCGTCGCTGGTGCGTCCGGCGCGCCCCGAGCGCTGATCGGCGCTGGCCTGGCTGATCGCCTCGATCGGCAGCCGCTGCACCTTCGCGCGCACACTGTAGCGCGAGACGCGTGCGGTGCCGGTGTCGATCACGTACTTGATGCCCGGCACGGTCAGGCTGGTCTCGGCGACGTTGGTGGCGAGCACGACCCGGCGCAGGATGCCGGGCGGCCGCTTGGTCTCGAACACGCGGTGCTGATCCGCCGCGCTCAGCCGTCCGTAGAGCGGGAGCACCTCGATGCCGGTCCCGGGGCCGAACCGGCCGCGGATCGCGTCCTCGGCATCCCGGATCTCGTTCTCGCCGCTGAGGAACACCAGCACGTCTCCTGGGGCCTCGCGCCCGAGCTCGTCGAGGGCGTCGGCGATCCCGTCCAGGTAGTCTCGGTCGTCGCGGGGGATGTCATCCGGGTCATCGGAGTCGTCGGGGGACTCGGCCACCAGCGGCCGGTAGCGGATCTCGACCGGGTACGTGCGGCCGCTCACCTCGACGATCGGGGCCGGGATGCCCGCGCCGCCGTCTGCAGGCACTGTCGCGAAGTGCCGCGCGAAGCTCTCGGGGTCGATCGTCGCGCTGGTGACGATCACCTTGAGCTCGGGACGGCGGGGGAGCAACTGCTTGAGGTAGCCGAGCAGGAAGTCGATCGTGAGGCTGCGCTCGTGCGCCTCGTCGAGGATGATCGTGTCGTAGCGGCGCAGCTCGCGATCCCGATGGAGTTCGGCCAGCAGCACGCCGTCGGTCATCAACTTGATGCGCGTATCGCGCGTCGAGCGGTCGTCGAAGCGCACCTGGTAGCCGACCAGGGTGCCGAGTTCGACGCCGAGTTCCTCGGAGATGCGCTCGGCGATGCTGCGCGCCGCGATGCGGCGCGGCTGGGTGTGGCCGATGCGCTCGCGGCCGAGTTCGAGGCAGATCTTCGGCAGCTGCGTCGTCTTGCCGGAGCCGGTCGCACCGGCCACGATCACCACCTGGTTGCCGGCGATGGCGCGCGCGAGCTCCTCCCGCGCGGCGCTGACGGGCAGTTCCGGCGGGTAGGAGATCGTGAAGGGGATGGCCTCTGGCATGAGCCCTTCAGGATAAGCGCAGCGCGAGCACCGGGCACAGGCCGACGGCGTCACGGGCAGCGGCTGCGAGGTGCGCGGGGATCGCGACATCCGATCCGCCGCCCGCGGGGAGGGGATACCCCCATGGGTCTGAGCGGAGCAGCTCCGGGAGCAGCTCGGTGCACGAACCGCGCGCGTCGCACCGCGTCCAGTCGATGTGCAGCACCTTCCCGGATCTCGTCGGAGTGCTCACGCCGCCGCCTCCTGGCACAGACCGCGAGCATGGGCGCGCAGATCGTGGTCGAAGGCGTCCAGGGCGCTGAGGACCATCCGTGCCGTGCCATCGGGGTGGTGGCAGGCGCCGCGCCCGGTCACGAGGGCCGTCAGTTCGCGCAGCTGCCGGGGAAGCGATGAGTTCCGATCGCGGCGCCCCACCCGCCCCATCGCCTCGGCGATCTCGGGCAGGCCGTTCGCGCACGGTCCGCATTGCCCTGCGGACTGCTCCGCCAGATATGCCGTGATCTGCGCAGTGCGCGCCAAGCCGCACTCGCCTCGAGGAAGCACCATGAGGATGCCGGCTCCCGGCGAAGCACCGAACGGCGCGAGCCCGGCGGGCGACATGGGCGCGTCGATGGCATCCCCGGTGACCCACGCGCCGTGGAAGCCGCCGACGAGCACAGCCCGCACCCGCGCGGGATCGGCACCGCCTGCCCGCAGCACCGCCGACAGCAGGGTGCCGCCCGCCGCCTCCACGACTGCGCGCTCCCCGCCCCGGACCACGGTGAAGAGCCGGGTGCCGGGATCGTCGGAGCTCCCGATGGAGCGGAACCAGTCAGCGCCGAAGCGCAGCACCAACGCGATGTGGGCAAGCGTTTCGACGTTGAGCACCAGGGTCGGGCGACGCCCGAGGCCCGAGGCGGTGAGCCGCACGACATGATCCCGTGGGATGGCGCGCCCCCGCTCGATCCCGTTCACCACCGCCGAGGCCTCGCCTGCCACGAACCGATCATGCGTTTCGTGCAGACGGATGCCGCCCGCGTCCGCGCGCTGGTCCATCGCGCGCCGGATGGGCGCCAGTTGGGCCGAGGTGGTGACCAGGTGCGCCTCAGCGGCGCCCAGTTCGGCGGCCACGAGCAGCAGGCCGTCGAGCACCAGGTGCGGCGAACGGTGGAGCAGTGTCGAGTCCTTGGCACTCAGCGGCTCCCCTTCCGAGCCGTTGGCGATGATCACCCCGCTGCGCCCGGATTGCGCAGCGGCGGCCAGCTTGCGCCAGGTGGGGAAGGCTGCACCGCCGCGACCGGCGAGTCCCGCTCGTTCGAGTTCGGCGATCACCGCGTCAGCGCCCCGCCTCCCGGGCAGTGCGCCGAAGCGGGCGAGGTGCGCGGCGTGCGCCGGGTCGTCCGCCGCGAGCAGCCGTGCGGTGCCGGTCGGAGGCGTGATCGCGTGTCCGCCCTGCACGTGGGCATCGACCATGGTCATCGCAGCTCCTTCGTCTTCTGGTCGGCGGCGATCCGCGATGGCTCGATCCGGCGGTCGGGCGTTGTGCGGTTCCGCAGCTGGAATGCCGTTGTGGTGCGCCAGATCACGGCGCCGACGACGACGGCGGAGCAGGCGACGGCGAGGAGGATGAAGAGCGGGGCACCGGCATCGGTTCCCGTGCCGAACGAGTGGAACAGCGCGATCGGCCAGAGTGCGTATGCGGCCCAATGCACGACGCGGAAGACCCGTTGCCCGATCCAGCGGCGCAGCAGGGCGGTGACCAGGATGGCGATGAGCAGGTCGAGACCCACCGTGCCCAGGCCGAGCCAGAACGGATGGTAGCTGCCGAGGAACGGGACGAAGAAGTCCACCGCATTCAATTGCGCATAGGGGTCGAACAGCAGGGTCACGACATGGATGAGGACGAACACCGCGCCGATCAGCGCGCTGTTGCGGTGCACCAGGGTGACCGCGAACCGCGGCAGCCCGAATGCCGGCCGGCCGGAGCGGGTCAGGATGCCGAGCACCACCGTCACGGTCAACAGCACGAGCGCCACGACGCCGGTGCCCCGGCCGAGCGCCCAGAGAGCCTCGTTCACCGCCGGACCTCCCACTGCGTCGAGCCGGGCTCTGAGGGCCAGCCGCCCATGACGATCACGCTGCCGTCGGCGGCGATCAGGCGGGCGGGCAGCCGGTGCTGGGCGAGGCGCCGGGGCGCGCTCGAGCCCCAGACGATGGCGGCCGTGCTCAGCGCGTTGGCGACCAGGCAGCTCGGACCGGCGACACTGGCGCTGCGCAGGAGAGAGGGCGCCGGCATCCCGGTGACCGGATCGACGATGTGGTGCATCGTGCGGCCGGCCCTGCGCCAGGTGCGGCGCTGGGTGCTCGAGGTGGCGACGGCGGTGCCTCCCCCCAGGCTGATCCTGCAAGCGGGATCGTCCGGCAGATCCTGCACGTCGATCTGCCAGCCATCGCGCGGTGCTCGGCCGGCGGTCGCGATGTCGCCGCCGAGGCTGACCAGTGCCCCGACGCCGAGTTCGCCGTGGATGCGTTGGGCGGCCCGGTCGGCGGCGACCGCTTTCGCGGTCGCGCCGAGATCGAGCGCGAGGCCGGCCGGCACGGTGAGCACCGAGCCGTCGAGGGTGACGCGCTCCCATCCCGGCCGCTCGCTCGCGACGGCGCGCACCGGGCCGTCATCGTCGAAGACCAGGCGGATGTCGCGGTCGTAGCCGAGAGCATCGAGCGCGCGCCCGAGGCTCGGGTCGACCGCGCCGTCGGTGAGTTGTGCCGCCATCATCGCGGCCCTGATCAGCGCGGCGAGCGTGCCGCTCACCGCCACCCCGTGCGGCAGCTGCTCGCCGATCCGCATCAACTCGGAGTCCTGGCGGAATCGGCTGCTCGCCTCCTCCACCAGCGCGGTCTGCTCGTCGACCAGCGCTCGGGCCCGATCGAGGAGCCGTCCGTCCGTCACGACCAGGTGGGCGGAGGTGCTCCACAGCGACCAGTCCGCCGTGCCGATCTCCCAGTCATGATCCGTTCGAGATGCCATGGCTGCCACCTCCTTGACCGGGACCCACGAGGCCGTTCGCCCCGCTGTCGTCGACGAAGAGCGGTTGCTGACCGCCGTCGTCCACGGTGCTGCCGGTGCCGGAACCGGTGCTGGTCTGGGCTGCGGCGGTGCCGGCCAGCACCGACGCCCCGATGAGCGATGCCAGAGCGGCACCGGCAATGGCGATCCCTGTGGTGAGTCGGCGGGCGCGCTGGGCTCCCGCTTCTCGGATGTTCATGCTGGCTCCTCTCCGATGCGCTCCTCGAAGTCTGGGGACTCCTCATCCCCCGCTCCTTGGAGCGCTCTCGGTGCAGGCTGTGCGGATCGTTCAGCAGATGTGAGTCCTCACAGATCGGCACCTTCGCGCGGATCAGGGCCCCCGGTCCGTCGGGGCGATGACGGCGCCCAGCCGTTCCTGCTCCTCGCTCAGGCGGCGCGCGTGAGCCGGGACCGTGTGGTGGGTCTCCATTGCTGT
>WOYR01000084.1 GCA_011620705.1 Microbacteriaceae bacterium
CTGCCCAATCATCCAATTTGATCACCTTCCATAATGGTTGGTGGCCCTGTTTTCAATTGGCGTTTCTGGCCCTGTTTTCAGTCGGCGTTAACACCTTCCATCACCTTGGCCAGGTACGTACATCTTGCACCCGCAGGCCTTGCGCCGCTTATGGCGAAGGTCGACGCTGTGGTGGGCCGCGGCTTCGCCGGACTCTGGGCTGTCGTTGGTGCTGAGAGTCGCTCGTGCCAGACGCGATTCGCAGCAGGAGTCAGTTTGTAGACGCCGTAGCCGACTCCCGAGCGACGACGACACCAGCTGTACAGACGAGCGCGTTTCGCGTCGTGACCCTCACGGCGGCTACTTTGGCCACCGCCGCGGTCTGAACCGCTTGCTCGGCTACGCGAGCTGCGTTCTGTTCGGCCATGCGGGCAACACTCCGTGCCAGGCGCTCACTCTTGAGTGCGGCGCGAACAGAGTCCAGCCTCTCCGGGGTAACAACGAGCTCGTTCAGGATGTCATCGCGCCAGTAGGTGGCGGTCCACGTTCTCGCCTGCGGAAGGTTGCTGTTGCTCTTGAGAGCCTCGACGCCGAAAGTGGTGCCCTTCTCGGTCAGGCCGTACGCTCCTGGCGCACCGGCGAGGAATCCCTGATCCACGAGGAGCCGGTTGACCTCTTGGGCGGTCGCGCCAATGCGATTGCCGATCTCGACGGCGGCAAGTCCCCACTTGGCCATCTCGATGCCCCCTTTACGCCTTATGTGCTCGTCGCCCGTTGCGGACTCCGCCAGGCTACGACCCAATAGAGTGGTGAGCCACGATCTGCTGTTGCCTAGTTCTTTGGGGGGAGGCCTACTTGACCGTTCTCTATCGCGCGGTGTGGTCAGCAGACCTCACCGCTGGCGCCGAACAGGTGATCGAGCGGCTCAAGCATTGCGTCGCCGTCTGGTCGCAAGAGACGGAACATCCCTCGGCGCTAGTCGAAATGCAGACGGAGTTCGATGTATCCCAGGGCCGACACCGACGAATCGACTATCGAGCGGTCGGGGACGCAGCGTTCGAGGTCGTGGTTACAGACCAGGTCCCCGGTGAACCCGCGGAGTGGACGGTTAAGACCCAAGCGGTGGTCGACGATAGCATGCACGTTCTCGTCGAGAACCATATGGAGTCGGACGATCTCACGCAACGCATTACAGTCGGCAGGCCTAGTGTCGTCCACGAGTTGTTGATTGCGTCGGGGAAACCTGGACTGGGCGGGAGTGCACTGCTCACCGAGCGGCAATCGATTCCTGCGAACGGTATCGACATTCTCACGGATCTTCTTGCTGACCCACGCCGAACCCTTCCCGTGATTGTGTGCACGGAGCCGGGTGGCCAGCACAGCGGTGATTGGCTGAGCGTCGCGGATCAGATCGCGCGACGTGCTGAGGGAATTGCCGTCGTCATCACACTCGACCACGATGCCGTGACAGCCCTCAAGGATCGGCTCGGCTTGCTTGCGATCTGGGGCGGAGGTGTGCGCGTCTACGCGCCGTGGCCTGTCACAGCGGAGTCTGATGGGTGGCGGCATCGCTACTACCTGGGGTCGGTTCTGGATAGCGCACGTCAGGCCACGATCAACAGAATCGTCTACTCCGTCTCGCAGCTTTCGACGCGTCGTCGCATCCCGACTGCGTTCGCGGTGTTTGCAGACACGGGTAATCGACCCGTCAGGACGCCTGAAAGCCAGGTGTCGATTGAAGAACTCGACGCCCAGCGGGAGCAGTACGACCGCGAGTTGGAAGCTGCTCGAGATGAGCAGAGCGCCCTCCAGGTGGAGTTGTCAGCTGCGACCGGGCACCTCGCGCGCCTGAAAGACGAGCTGATCGCCCGCGGCCTCGTGGATGTTCTCTGGGGCACGCAGCACGAGGACCGCACGTCAATCCCGGACCAAGTTCAGGACATCTCGGAGGCTGCTCTCGCCGCGCAGACCTATCTCGGGAAGTGGTTGGCGCTGCCAGACTCCGCGATTCGTGAGCTCGCGGACCTAGACAGCTCTCCGAACGGCTTCGCGTGGGGGAACACCACTTGGCGTGGCCTGCGAGCACTGGCGGCGTACGCAGAAGATCGGGCTGGCGGCTGGGACGCTGGTGGCTTCTGGGAGTGGTGTGCTTCCGGGCCGGTGCTCGGGTGGCCGGCGACGTCGAAGAAGCTTTCTATGACCGAGGGCGAAACAGTTCAGAACAGCACGAAGCTCGCCCGAGCGCGGATCTTTGACGTCGACACTCGAGTAGATACGTCCGGCAAGATCTCAATGCTTGCCCATCTCAAGATCTCCGAAGGAGGTGGACCGCTTGCCCCTCGTGTGTACTTCCACGACGACACGAACGGGCAAACCGGGATGGTCCATATAGGCCTCGTCGGGCCGCACTACTTGGTGCCGAACAAGTCGACGAACTGATCTCAACGGAGTTGTTGCGCCGCGCGTGCGCCCTGGTGGCTTCCCGAGCCGCAGAGTTACGCGGATCTTGTTTGCTTTGCAAGCAGGAGGTCAGGGGTTCGATTCCCCTAGACTCCACCCCCGCGGCGAGTCGCGACATGCGTCTCAGTTCGGACAACCACCTATTTGGTTTGACTTCGTTGCGGCGCGCCGACGCGGTGTGTCTTCCTGGCTATGTGGAGG
>WOYR01000051.1 GCA_011620705.1 Microbacteriaceae bacterium
TGTCACGATCGTTCACCGCGGCAGCCGCATCCTCCCCAAGGAAGAGGAAGACGCCAGCCGCATAGTGCACGATGCGCTACATGACGACGGCGTGACGGTGCTGACAGGGAGAACGGTCACGTCGGTGCAGCCGGAGGACGGCCATTCGGGACGACTCACCCTGGACGACGGCAGCATCCTCGAGTTCGATGCTCTGCTCGCGGCGCTGGGGCGCGAGCCTTACACCGACACCCTTTCGCTCGACCGCGCGGGGGTGAGCCTCGATTCCGCGGGGTATGTGCGCATCGATGACCGTCTGCGCACCACGAACCCGCGGATCTGGGCTGCCGGCGACGTGACCGGCCTGCCGAAGTTCACCCACACAGCGGGGGTGAACGGCAGTGTCGCCGCGACGAACGCCATTCTCGGTCTGCGGCGAAAGGTCGAGAGCCGCGTTGTGCCCCGTGTCACCTTCACGTCTCCCGAGGTCGCGACCGTCGGACTCCAGGCAGAGGATGCCGACCCCCGCCACCATCGGGTCGTCACGCTGCACCACCGTCACTCTGACCGCGCGATCACCGACAGCGCCACGGTCGGCTACACGCGCATCGTCGTCGACCGGCGAGGTCGTGTGCTTGGGGGCACCATCGTCAGTCCGCGCGCCGGCGAGACCGTGGGCGAACTGGCGGTGTCGGTCAAGGCGCGCTTGTCGACCAGCACGCTCGCCGGGACCACCCACCCGTACCCGACGTTCAACGACCCGCTCTGGAACGCGGCCGTCGCCGATGTACGCCATCGGCTCAGCCGTGGGGTCACCGCCGCGGCCGTACGCAGCCTGCGCGCGATACGCGCGGCCGTCGTGCGGTGATCAGCGAAGGATGCGAACAGCGCTGACGACACGCTGAACGGCACTGACGAGGACGAACCCCGCCCACACGAGCGCAATCTGCCATGCGAACCACGGCAGGATCAGCCACAGGCTGTGCACGACGATCGTCTCGCTCCCTTCGGCGATACGACCCAGGAACGACAGCGCCCGTCCGTCCTCGATCTGCCGGCCTGTCCGCTCGGCGATCGATGAGAACGCCAGGAACGCTGCTCCATTCAGGTAATACCCGAGCAAGACCAGAAGGAACGGCCACCACGGCGCATCGAATCCGTTCGACGCTCCCACTGCGACACCGAAGACCGTCGCGCCGTAGACCGCGAAGTCGGCGATGATGTCGAGGAACCCACCGACTTCACTCCCATGGTCCGGTTGCTCAGCACTGCGGCGTCGCCGAGCAAGCGCGCCGTCGAGCCCGTCGAAGACGCGGCAGGCCAGCCAGGCGATCAGTGCCGGGATCCACAGCTGCGCGGCGGCCAGCCCCGCGCTTGCCAAGCCGATCGTCATTCCCGCCAACGTGAGCCCGTTGGGGGTGATCCAACTCACATCCAGCACACCAGCCGCCCACTGCACGGGCCTGGCGATGACACGGCGAACCTGCTCGTCGATCACGACTGTTCAACACCCCGGTGCGCCCGTGCCCCCGCAGCAGCGGCGCGAGTTCGCACGCCTATGTGCGCAGCGTAGACAGCGCCGACGACGGTGAGCACCCCGAGCGCACCCATCGCGACGAAGAGGGGCCACTGCAGCGTGATGCCGTATGCGCCGACGGCGACGTAGGCGAGCGTTCCGGGAATCATCCCGAGCATCGTGCCGAGCGTGTAGTCCCGCATCCTGACACTCGTGAAGCCCGCCGTGTAGTTGAGGACGGTGAACGGCATCAGGGGAATCAGACGCGCACCGAGAACGGCAGCGAAGCCCCGCTCGCTGAGCATCACGTGCACCTTGGCGGCCCGCGCTCCGGTCATCCGTTCGATGACCTCCCGACCGAGAACTCGGCTGATAGCGAAGGCAAGCGTCGCTCCCAGAAGAGCACCCAGGTAGACCAGTGCGAAACCGACCGCCAGGCCCCAGACCACGCCCGCCGCAATACTGACCACGTTCTTGGGAATCGGCGTGAGCGAGGCCACGGCGTATCCGACCGAGAAGATCGCGGCCGCCCCGATGCCGCCCTCCGCCGCGGATGCGCGCACCTGATCGATGCCTGGCAAGGGCACCAGGAGCGCGGCGGCAATGGTCACGATGGCGAACGCCAGCAGCATCGCCACCCGCAATCTCATCCTTCGTGTCAGCCGCTGCATCATCCCCATCGTAGGCAGAGCGCCCTGGTCGGACTGTGTGATGGATCACCGTGCGAACCATCGCGCGCACCGTACCGTTGCACGTGACCCCCGCAGCCGACTGAAGGACCCCTGTGCCGCTTGCTCACATGACACCCCTGCGCCACCGCCACCGATTCCAGCGGGTGGGATTCATTGCCGGTGCAACGGCTGCGGTCCTGACTCTCACGTCGTGTGCAGCCGCCGCGCCGGCTCCCTCGAGCGATAGTTTCGCCGATTGGGGCGCCGTGTTGGCCGAGGCGCAGGGGCAGACGGTCGACCTGTGGATGTGGGGAGGCGATGAGCAGGGCAACGCGTACATCGACGATCTGCTCGCTCCCGCGGTCGCAGCAAGAGGCGTCACGCTCAACCGGGTCCCCATCGCAGATACCGGAGAGGCGCTGAACCGGGTCCTGATCGAACTGCAGGCGGGCCGCGCCGATGACGGC
>WOYR01000107.1 GCA_011620705.1 Microbacteriaceae bacterium
CCCAACCGTTTCCTTAGGACGGAACTGCTCTTCCATTGAGCTACAGAGGCTGGCCCGGCCAGTTTACCGTCACGGCCACCAAGACCTCGCGCTACAGTGCCCCATGCACATCGCGATCTCGGGTACGCACGCGAGCGGCAAGAGCACCCTCATCGCCGACTTCGCCGCCGCGCACCCGCACTTCGAGACCCTGTCCGATCCGTTCGAGCTCATCGACGAGCAGTTCGACCAGTCGAACGCCGGCATGCTGCTGCGTCAGCTTCGTCTCTCCGCCGACCGGCTCGAGCAGCCCGACTCCCCCGACGTCATCGCCGAGCGGGCTCCTCTCGACTTTCTCGCCTATCTCTTCGCCCTCGCCAAGCTCAACAGGGCGACGGCATCCGTCGAAGTTCTCGAGCGCGCCCGCGAGCTCACGACGAGCGCTCTACGTCATGTCGACCTGCTCGCGGTGCTCCCCCTCAACTCCCGCGACGTCATCTGGATCGACGACGACGAAGACCCCGACCTGCGCGAAGCGATGGATGCCGCCCTCCTCGACCTGATCGACGACGCCGATCTGATTCAGGCGACCACGCGGGTTCTTGAGATCACCGGCGACCGCGCGGCCCGACTCGCCGCGCTCGAGGCAGCGATGACGGACTGAAACTGGCCGATGTGCAGAGAATGGGGGTAGCGATGGTCTGAACTACGGTTCAGAATACTGAACATGAGTTCAATTGCTGACGCGCCGTTGACTGACGTGCCCCTCGCCGACCTCTCGGCCTCCGGGCGGATCGTGCGGGCCGCGCTGACACGTTTCGCGCAGCACGGGGTCGCTCGAGCGACCGTGCGCGACATCGCAGGCGATGCCGGGGTGAGCGCCGCGCTGGTCATCCACCACTTCGGCAGCAAAGAGCAGCTTCGGCTCGAGTGCGATCGCCGGGTTGTCGCTTTCGTCCAGGCGAAGGAGCGCACGTCGGCGGCGCGCGCTCTCGATGCGGCCTTCGCCCACTACGGCGCCTACGCCGCACGGATGTTGGCCGAGGATTCCCCCGAGTCCCGTCGGCTGTTCGACGAACTCCTGGGGGTGTCGCGAGCCGCCGTCGCCGACGGCGAGAAGGTCGGATCATTGCGAGGATCATCCGATCCGGACGCACAGGCGGTCGCTTTGCTCATGCTCGGACTCGCGCCGTTCGCGTTCACTGCCAACCTCACGCACTGGGCGGGAACGGACGCCGAGACGGCGATGACGCGGCTCGCGGTGCCGATCGCCGAGATCTACACGGCCGGGCTGATGACCGACCCGGCGGTGCTCGAAGCCGCGCGCGACGCGCAGGGGGCCCGGGAATGAAGATCCTGCTGGCGACCGCAGGCTCGCGGGGCGACGTCGAGCCGTTCGTGGCACTCGGCGAGCGCGCCCGAGCATCTGGTCATGACGTGCGCCTGATCGCCCCCGACAACTCCGGCGCCGATACCGGCGAACTCGATGTGGTGAGCATGGGCGTGGACTACAGTGCGATGATCCAGAGCCAGGGCGTCTCCATCGCGGCGGCACTGCGCAACTACCGAACCGTGGTGCGTCCGCTCATGCGCGCAGTCATCGTTGAGAGCGCCCGCGCGGCGTATGACTACCGACCCGACGTGATCGTCTGGCACCCGAAGGTGTTGTCGGTTCCCATGGTGGCCGACGCACTCGGCGTGCCGCACGTGCGGGTAGAGATCGTGCCCGCGCTCACACCGACCCGTGCCTTCCCGGCCGCCGGAACCGTCACACGGAGCATCGGTCCACTCAATCGGCTGACGTATCGCGCAGCCGATGCCGCCACCTCGATGTTCCGCCGCGACCTGGCCGAGGCACGGACGGTGGTCGGCGCGGCCGAGCGGACGGCGTCCGATCCGGCGGCGACCCTGATGCCGATCAGCCCGGCGATCCTCTCGCGACCGGATGACTGGCCGACCTCCGTCCATCTGACAGGGCGGTGGACTCAGGAGTCTCACGACGCGCCGCCTCACCCGGCGGTTGCGGCGTTCGTGTCCGACGGACCGTTCGTCTACGCCGGCTTCGGTTCCATGGCGGCGAAAGGCGCCGAGGATCGCGGACGCGCAATCGTTTCGGCTGCGCGCGCCCGCGGTATGCGAACCCTCATCGCCAGCGGACTGGGTGGCATCGCGGTACCGGAAACCTTGCGCGGCAGCGACGTCCTCATCGTCGACGGCGTTCCGCACGACCGGGTGCTCCCCCACGCCGCGGTGGCGATCCACCACGGCGGCATCGGCACGGTTCAGGCGGCGACAGCCGCGTCCACGGTGTCGATCGTCGTACCGTTCATCGCCGACCAGCCGTTCTGGGGCGCGCGCCTGCACGAGGCCGGACTCGCCCCCGCGCCGATCAACCGCCGTTCGCTGTCACCACTCACTCTCGGCGTGGCGCTCGACTCGGTCGACGGATGCCGTGCTCGGGTCGCCGATGCGGCAGACGTCATGGCAAAAGAAGACGGCGCGGGCGCGGCACTGGCGGTCCTCACCGGGCTTCGCTGATCAGCTCAACCATGCAACGAGCCAGCACGGTGCCGATACGCTCGAATTGGGTCGCGCCAAGCGCGGCATCCGTTTCGCCCTACCCCGCCAGGATGCTGATCAGTGTGTAGACGGC
>WOYR01000026.1 GCA_011620705.1 Microbacteriaceae bacterium
GCCCGACAGCCGCGGTTCGAATCGCTCCTTCACCCGCAGCATCGGCCGCTCGATCAGAAGGTGGCTCGCGACCGACACCGCCACGGCGATCACGACCGCGACGGCCGTGCCGAGTGCCCCGCCGATGAACCAGCTCACCACCGTCATGACCAGCATGTGCCAGAGGTACAGCGAGTAGGAGATGTGCCGGCCGAACCAGGCGACGGGACGCCACGAGAAGATGCTCGACATCGGCGACGGGCGGCTCATCATCCCGGCGATCAGCAGCGCGCTCGAGATCCCCACGAGCGGCAGCTCGACGGCGACGACGAGCACCTGCTGCTTCCACCAGTCGTCCAGGGTGAACTGGATGACGAGCAGGCCGATCAGGCCGCTCGCGGACAGCACGAGTCCGGCCCGGCCCGACAGCCATTCGCGGGCACGGGCGATCGTGAGCACGACGGCGAGGAGGCATCCCATCACCAGCGGACCGACGTTGAGCACCGGGCTGAAGTAGATGTCGGGGCTGGCGGTGCCGCCGGGCGCGCGGTAGAGCAGCAGCGACGCGACGCTCGATGCGATCACGAGCACGGCCAGGCCGATCAGGAGCGGACGCCGCGGCAGCCGGAGGAACATCAGCAGCGCGAGGATCGGCGGCCAGATCAAGTAGAACTGCTCCTCCATCCCCAAGCTCCAGGTGGGAGCGAAGATCCCTTGCGAGATGTGGGCGTACGCCCTGGCCAGGTTGCCGGTGTAGCTCAGGGCGATGGCCGCAGACGAGGGGATGTCGAGGGTCGCCCCGCCGTCGCCGACCCACACGGCGAGGAGCGCTCCGATCAGCACCATGACCAGCAGAGCCGGATACAGGCGCAGCAGCCGCCGGATCCAGAACGCCGGCAGCCGGATCCTGCCGGTCGTGGTGCGCTCGCGGATGAGGAGGGTCGTGATCAGGTAGCCGGAGAGGACGAAGAAGACATTGACCCCGATGAACCCGCCCCGGAATCCGGGAACGTGGTAGTGATACAGCACCACCATGGCGACCGCCAGAGTGCGGAGCCCGTCGAGCGGGGCGCTCCGAGCGTGCGGCAGCGGCGCACCGACTCGCAGCTGAGAGGGGGCGGAGTCCTGGCGGACCAGCGATTCAGTGAAGGCGACCATCCGCTTCCAGCCTTGTCGCCGGATCGCGAAGCAGGTCAGTACTCGGAGGTCGCGTTCAGGGGATCTTGACCTGATTCCCAGTCGTCGGCTCCGCCTCCCGAACGGCGCATGAGCCCCTGTCTATCCGTTGACGATACGGGCGAGCGCGTCCAGCCGCAGTTGCGCGACGAGCAGCACGGCTGCGTAGGCGATCACCGTCGCCGGGACCAGCCAGCGGGTGAAGCCGCGCCCTGCGGCCCTCAGCCGCCCGCCGAAGACGCCGGCGGCGGCGTTGCGGGCGGTCGTCGCCAGGAACAACGGGATCACCACCGACCAGGTGAGCATGCACCACGGGCACAGCGTGCCCAGTACGAAGATGCTCTGCACCATCAGCCAGACCACGAAGGCCATCGCCCCGGCCACGCCGAGGTTGAAGAGGATCCAGTACCAGCGGGTGAAGCGCGCGCCTGCCAGCAGGGAGACCCCGACGACGATCGGAGCGATCCAGCTCGCCAAGCCGATGATCGGGTTCGGGAAGCCCAGCACCGAACCCTGCCAGGACTCGAGGTTCTTGCCGCACTGCACGAGAACGCTGACGTTGCAGTCGAGCTGGGCGCCCGGATGCTGCAGCACGGCGAGCTTGTCGATGGTCAGGGAGAAGGCCGCCCACCAGCCGACCACTCCGGTGATGATGAGCGTGAGCGCGAAGGCGATGGGGACGCGGGGCGCAGCGGCGGAGGGTTGCACCGGTGGGTGCGCGACCCGATCCAGCATCTCTGTCACGAGCGGTCGGTGTCGTCGCCCGACAGCACGGGGCCGGCCGGGTCCAGCTGCCATCCCTCCTCGAATGGGCGCACCCGGAGCTCGTTGCTGACGGAGTCCTGGCCGGCGATGGCCTCTGCGACCTCGGTGCACATGAGGCGCGCCGCGAAGCTCTCGACGTAACCGCGCAGTTCCACGCGGCCTCCCTCCACAGCGACCTGGACGTCATCGGCCTTGATCGCGGCGGTCGCGGCGAGGCGCTGAGTGATCTGCTCGGCGAGAAGGCGGTCGGAGTCGGCGGTGTGCTCGCGCCTCGGCGGTGGTGTCGTCATGCGGCTACCATCCGACGAAGCCGGGCGCGGCGTCAAGGCCGAAGGTCCCATCACACGGGGACCCTCTCGTGCGCGGCGGCTGCCGTCGTCGGCGCCAGGCGCACGGCGTGATCCGTCGCAGCGCGGTCGTCCGCGCGATGGCTCACCAGCACCACCATCCGGTCCATGGTCGCCGAGCGGATATCGGACATCATCGCCGCCGCCGTCGGCTCGTCGAGGTGGGCGGTCGGCTCGTCGAGCAGCAGGAGTTCGCTGCGGCAGAGCAGAGCGCGGGCGACGGCGAGGCGCTGGCGCTCACCTCCCGAGAGGGACCCTCCCGACGCTCCGACCCGCGCATCCAGGCCGGCGGGAAGGCGGGAGAGCAGCGGGCCGAGGCCGACACGCCTGAGCACCTCCCGCATCTCGGAGTCGGTCACAGGATCGGTGCGGGGCCGCGCGAGCAGCAGGTTCCCGCGGATCGTGGAGTCGAAGACATGGGCCTCCTGCGGGCACCAGGCCACCCGGCGGCGCCATTCCGCGCGGTTCAGATCGGACAGCGGGATGCCGTCGACCGCGATGCTCCCCGCCGCCGGCGCCAGCTCCCCGAGCAGCAGTGTGAGCAGCGTGGTCTTGCCGGATCCCGACGGCCCGTCGACCACGAGCCAGCGGCCGGGCTCCACTCGAGCGTCGAGTTCGGCGAACACGGCGGAGGCGCTTCCCGGCCAGCGGGCGGCGAGCGCGTGCAGCTCGATGGCCCGGATCGGTTGCGGAGGCACGCCGCCGCCGTCGACCCGGTCGGGCGTGTCGAGGAAGGGCCGCAGCCGGGCGAGCACAGCGGCAAGGCCGGGAGCCCGCTGCACGGCGCGCATCGAGTCCACGAGCGGCTCGAAGGAGGCCAGCACCAGCAGGGCGACGACGGCAACGGTCTCGGCCGATGGCGAGCCGGTCGACGTGGCGAGCAGGGGGACCAGCACGGCGAGCCCCGCGGTGACGAAGGCCAGCAGAGCGGTCCCCCGGCCGGCGGACCGTGCTGCCCGGCGGTCGAGCGCAGCCAGGCGGGACGACGAGGCGCGCACCTGATCGACGGCGGCCCGCGCCATCCCGTTGGCTCTCAGCTCGGTCGCTGCGCCGGCGAGCGAGCTGATGCGCTCGCCGAGCTCGGCGCGGGCGGGGACCCGTTCCGCGGATGCCGCGGCATCAGCCCGGCGCACCAGCACAGGCGCAGCCACCGCCACCAGCACGAGCACCGCGCCCACCAGCGGGGCCGCCCCCGGATCGATCAGGGCCACCGTGGTGATGATCCCCGCCAGGCTGAGGACCCCGACGGCCAGCGGGGTCACGACCCTGGGCACCAGCTCGCGAACCTCGTCGAGGGAGGTCACGAGGTAGTCGACGGCGGCGCCGCCCTCCTGCAGCCGGCGGGAGCCGGCCCCTCGGGCGGCGATGCCGCGCCAGATCCGGATCCGGAGCGCGTCGGTCGCGGCCAGGATCGCGTTGTGCGTGACCAGGCGCTCCGCGTAGCGGGCGACCGAGCGGCCGAGTCCGAAGAAGCGCACGCCGACGATCGCCACTAGCAGGTACATGATCGCGGGATGCTCGGCGGCGCGCACGATCAGCCACGCGGAGACGGCGGTCAGCGACAATCCGAGCCCCGTCGCGGCGACCCCCAGCAGGACCGCGAGCACCCACCGTCCTGCCGAGGCGCGCAGCAGCGCCAGCAGGGTGGAACCCGCCGGCATTCCCGCGACCGCGGTGGCGGGTCGCGCGTCCCTCGTCGCAGGGCCGGTCCCGGCTGCTGCCGGCGTCGGCTCGGCGTCCCGCGCCGTGCCCGCGGCGGATCCGGCCCATCTCCGGCCGGCCGGTTCGGGCATCCGGATGACGGCGTCGGCGCCGCCGATCAGGATGCGGTCGTGGCTCACCACGATGACCGCAGCGGAACGACTCAGCGTTCTCAGCACCTCGCGCACCCGCGCCGCGCTGACGTCGTCGAGGTGGGCGGTCGGTTCGTCGAACAGGGCAACCGTCGCGCCCGAGAGCACCCGCAGGGCGGCGCGCGCGATGGCCAGGCGCCGGGTCTCTCCCGGGCTCAGCTCCGACGGCCGCCGGTCGCCGAGCCCCTGCAGCCCGAGTTCGCGCAGCATGCCGTCCGCGGCGATCCGGTCGTCGCTGGCGAGCTCGAGTTCCCCTGCGACGGTGTCGGCGAAGAACCGCGGCGCCTGAGCGGCGAAGGCGAGCCGGGAAGGGTCGATCCCCCGGATGCGGCCGGTGGCCTGGGCACCGGGATCGAGCGCGTCGGCGAGCGCCGCCAGCACGGTGGACTTGCCCGCCCCGCTCGGGCCGGTGATCACGGTGAGCTCCCCGCGCGCGAATGACGCGGAGAACCGATCGACCGCTGGGTCGTCGCGCATCGGGTAGCGCACGCGGAGCGCGTCGACCAGCACGGCCGGCTCCGCGGAGGGGGCCATCCTGCGCCGAGCCGTCGCGAGCAGCTCCCTGACCCGCCGCAGGGCGGCCGTGCCGTTCTGGGAGGCGTGGAACGCCGTCCCCACCTCGCGCACCGCGCCGAAGCATTCCGGGGCGAGCAGGAGCACGACGAGGGCGGTCGCAAGAGGGACGTCGCCGTTCATGAGACGGATGCCCAGCAGCACCGCCACCACGGCGACCGACATGGTGCCGATCAGTTCGAGAGCCAGAGCCGAGAGGAAGGCGGTGCGGAGCGTGAGCGAGGTGCGGCGGCGCAACTCGGACTGGATGCCCTCCAGCGCCTCGGTCTGCTCGTCGACCCGCCCCAGTCCGACCAGCACCGGCAGCCCGTGCGCCAACTCGACCAGGTGATCGGCCAGGCGCTGCAGGGCCCGGGATGCCGCATCCGTGCGCTCGCGGGTGTGCATTCCGATCAGCACCATGAACAGCGGCACGAGCGGGATGGTGACCGCGATCACGATCGCGCTCAGCCAATCCAGTGACAGGATGCGCGCGCCGAGCACCACGGGCACCACCAGCGCCGCGACGGCCGCCGGGATGACCGAGCCGTAGTAGTCGTCGAGATCGTCGACGCCCGTCGTGGCCAGCACGGCCGCGCTGCCGGAGTCGACGCCGCCGTCGGCGATCCGCTCGGCGAGCTCAGCGCGGATGCCCTCCTTCGCGCTGACAGCCTCGCGCGCCGCGACCGTGCCGATCGCCCAGGTGGATCCTGCGCGCAGCACGGCTCCGATCGCGCCGAGCACGATGGCCGAGCGCCATCCGGTGCTCCCGCTCGCGACCGCGGCGATGGAGCCGGCGAGCGACTCGGCGATCAGCACGATGGCGATCGCCCGGATCGCGCTCAGCACCCCGATCGCCAGCGCTGCGCGCAGGCCGCCTGGGCCGAGTCCGGCGTCGAGCAGCCGGGCGCCGAGGCGGCCGCCGAGCGGCTTCGGCCCGCTCACCGCTTGATGGCGGGCTCGAAGTCGTGCACAGCCGGCAGCGACTGAGCCGAGATGCGCTTGCGGAACACCCAGTAGCTCCAGGCCTGGTACGCGAGGATGAGCGGCAGCGCGCACCCGGCAACGACCGTCATCACGCCGAGCGTGTACGGGCTGCTCGAGGCGTTGGACACCGTGAGATCGTAGGCAGGCGAGATCGTCGACGGCAGCACCACCGGGTAGACGGCCGCGAAGATCGATGCGGCCCCGAGTGCGAGGAACACCGCGAAGCCGATGAAGGCGCGTCCCTCGCGGCGTCTGCGCGACGCGAACCAGCCCAGGACCACGGCGACCACGGCGGCGACCACCAGCAGCCACGACACCGCACCGCCGGTCTCGAACTGCACCAGCAGCACCCAGCCCACGATCGGCAGTAGTGCGATCGGCGACCAGCGCACGACGATCCGCCCCGCGCGCTCGCGCACCGGGCCGTCCGTCTTGAGCGCGAGGAAGGTGGCGGCATGGATGAGGCAGAACCCGACGACCGCGAGGCCTCCGAGCACCGCCGGCCCGGTGAGCCAGACGAAGGGGCCGCCGACCGGGTTGCCCGCGGCATCCAGCGGAAGGCCGGTCGTGGTCAGCGCCAGCATCGCCCCGATGCCGAAGGCGGCGACGAAGGAGCCGAGGCCGATCGCCCAGTCCCAGGCGCGGCGCCAGCGGTCGCTGTCGCGCTTGCCGCGGTACTCGATGGATGCGGCCCGGAAGATCAGCCCGAGCAGCACGAGCACGAGCGGCAGGTACAGCGTGGAGAACAGCGAGGCGTACCAGAACGGGAAGGCGGCGAAGATCCCGGCGCCCGCGGTGAGCAGCCAGACCTCGTTGCCGTCCCACACCGGGCCGATGGTGTTGAGCATGACCCGCTTGCTCGGCTCGTCCTTCGCCGTGATCAGCATGTGCATGCCGACCCCGAGGTCGAAGCCCTCCAGCAGCAGGTAGCCGATCCAGAGGACCGAGATGGCGATGAACCAGATGTTGGGGAGGATGTCCATGGTGTCTCCTGCTCGATGGGTCGGCGTCAGTATGCGAAGGCGAGCACGTCGCGCGATGCGTCGTCGTGGTCGTCGTGGTCGTCGTGGTCCCCGAGTTCCGGCATGGCCGAGACGACACCGCCGCGGACGTACTTGACGAGCAGGGCGACCTCGACGACGAGCAGGGCCAGGTAGACCACGCCGAGGCTGATCAGCGAGAACAGCAGCTCTCCGCTGGTCGTGCCGGGCGACACCGCAGCGGCCGTGAACATGAACACCCCGTCGATGCCGCCGGGTGTCGGGTTCGGCGCGACCACGAAGGGCTGGCGGCCGAGTTCGGTGAAGACCCAGCCGGTGGCGCTGGCTGCGAACGGCGAGAGGATGCCCAGCAGGGCCAGCCGCATGATCCACTTCGACCGCGGAACCGTCCCGCGCCGGGTGAGCCACAGGGCCACGATCGACGCGAATGCCGCGAGCCCGCCGAACAGGATCATGAGCCGGAACGCCCAGTATGTGACCGCCATGATCGGCACGTACTGCACCTTCGTGCCGGCGGCTGCGCCGTAGAGCGCGGCGTTGTCCGGCACCGTCGTGCCGTACTTCGCCTCGTACTGGGGCAGCAGATCCTTGACGCCGGTGACCGTCGTGTTGAAGTCGCCGTTGGCGAGGAACGACAGCACTCCGGGGATCTCGATCAGGCCGACGACGTTCTTGCAGTCGCGGGAGCCGACATCGCCGATGGACAGCACCGAGAAGCTCGTGCCGGTCTGGCAGGCGGCCTCCGCCGCCGCCATCTTCATCGGCTGCTGCTGGAACATCAGCTTGCCCTGCAGATCACCGGTGACGGCGACCAGGCCGAAGCCGACGATGGCGACCACCGCGCCGATGCGCAGGGACCGGATCCAGACCCCGTGGTCGGCCGCGTCCCGCCCGCGGATGTCGGGTGCCGATCCCACGACCACGCGCTTGTCCTCGCCGATCGTGTCGATGCCGTCGTGGCGCCTGCGCCACAGGTGGTACCACGAGATGCCCAGCAGGAAGGCGCCGGCCACCGAGAGCGAGCCGACCAGCGTGTGCGAGAACGCGGCGAGCGCGGTGTTGTTGGTCATCACCGCCCAGATGTCGACCATCTGCGGCCGTCCGTGCACCAGCTCCACGCCGACGGGATGCTGCATCCACGAGTTCGCGACGATGATGAAGTACGCCGAGAGCCAAGACCCGATCACGGCCGCGTACAGCGTGGCGAGGTGGATCCTCTTGGGCAGCCGGCTCCAGCCGAAGATCCACAGGCCGAGGAAGGTCGACTCGACGAAGAAGGCGAGCAGCCCCTCCATGGCGAGCGGGGCGCCGAAGACGTCGCCGACGAAACGGGAGTACTCGCTCCACGCCATGCCGAACTGGAACTCCTGCACGATGCCGGTCGCGACGCCCAAGATGAAGTTGACCAGGAAGAGCTTCCCCCAGAACTTCGTCATGCGCAGGTACCGCTCGTTGCCGGTGCGCAGGTAGAGCGTCTGGAACAGCACGATGATCGGGCCGAGGCCGAGGGTCAGCGGGACCAGCAGGAAGTGGTAGACCGTTGTGATGCCGAACTGCCAGCGGGCGATGTCGAGTGGGTCCACGGAACTGCTCCTTGCGCTCTGGGTCGGATGCTGGCCACAGCATGCTGGAACCGGGGCGGGGCCGGGCAGGGTCCAAGGTCCCGTCGGACACGACTCCGCGCGCGGGACCTTGTACCCTGCCCCGCCGGCGCAGCGGGCGCGAGGCTCTGGAGCATGACGGCGTCAGCGGTACCGCCCCAGGACGGGTCGACGGGCGATGGCTCGTCCGCCGGGGACCGGCCGGTGACCACCGAACTCGACGATGCGGAATGCTGGCGCCTGCTCGGTCGGGAGGGGATCGGCCGACTGGCCATCTCCGTCGCCGACGGAGTCGACATCTTCCCCCTGAACTATCTGAGCAGCCGGAGCCGTCTCTACTTCCGCTCGGCGCCCGGCACCAAGATCGTCGAATTGATGCAGAACCCCCGGGTCGCCTTCGAGGCCGACGGCCGGACGATGCTGGCCAGGTGGAGCGTCGTGGTGCGCGGCATCGTGCGCCGACTGGGCTCAGAGCCCGAGATCCTGCGATCCGGCGTGGAGGAACTGGCCACGTGGGAGCCGGGCGGAAAATTCAACTACTTCGAGATCGAGCCGGAGCAGATCACCGGCCGCTTCATCCGTCCGCGCGACTGAGTCCCGTCCCGACCGGGCCGACGAGCTGTCGATCCTCTGCCGGGCGACCGATCAGGACGGGGGCGTTCGCGTTGAGCAGCACCTCGTGCAGCACGGAGCCGATCGGGGAGCGCACCGGGTCCAATGACCCCGGTCCGAGCACCAGCAGCGCCTTGTCGCGCGCGCTGTCCAGCAGGGCTTCGGCCGGCCGCCGGGTGGAGACCCGCGAGCGGATCACCAGCTCGGGGCATTCGGCCCGTGCGATGGCGAGCGCTTCGGTGATGGCCAGGCGATCGCGCTCGGCCGCGGAGAACCGCTGAGCCGTCTCCGGGATCGCCTGCACGAGCAGCAGTTCCTCGCCGCGTGCGCGCGCCTCGCGCGCCGCGCAGCGCGCGACGCTGCCCGCCGTCGCATGGCGGTCGATTCCGGCGACCACCCCTCGTCGGAACCTGAGGTCGACCTCGGGCACCACGGCGACCGTGCAGGCGACGGCGATGGCGATCTGCACGCTTCGCGAACCGAGCACCCGGCCGTGGAGGAACCCGGTCTTGCCGGTGCCGATCACGAGCAGATCGTCTGCGTGGACCACCCCGGCGAGCGCCCACGGGACGGATCCTGTCACCATGACCGAGCTCACGGACAGCTCCGGGGAGGCGTCGAGCAGCTCCGCCATGGTCTGGGACAGCAGTTGCGCGCCCTGGCGGGCCGCGAACTGCTCGTACTCCTGCCCCATCGTTCCGGCCTCGTCCTCCTCGACGTGCACCAGCAGCAGCGGCGCCGGGTCGTGCTTCGCCCGCTGGACCGCCCAGCGCAGCGCCGCCTCAGCCGGGCGCGAGCCGTCGACCGCGACTACGTATCGTTCCGTCATGCCTCTCGCCTTTCTCCGCCGACAGTGTGCGCGGCCCCTCCCGCACGCAGGAGGGCCATAGGTCCCACGGCGCGGCGATACACTCGCTACGAGCAATCTTCCGGAGGCCATCGTGACCGAGTCGGGCGCGCCGATCGCGTTTCCCGACGGCCCGCGCTCCGAGTTCGAGCGCACGATCGGCGAGTTGGTCGACCGCGCGCAGGACTCGCTGGCCACGCAGGGCAGGCTGCGCAAGCTGCTGCAGGCGAACATGGTCGTCGTCGAGCAGCTCGAACTCGAGCAGGTGCTCCGGCACATCGCGGAAGCCGCCGTGTCGCTCGTCGACGCGCAATACGGCGCGTTGGGCGTGATCGCACCCGATGGACACCTCGAGCAGTTCATCCATGTCGGGATGCCGCAGGAGCAGGCCGCCGAGATCGGGCATCTGCCGGATGGGCACGGCCTGCTCGGGGCGGTCATCGACGAGCGCCGATCGATCCGGCTGGACCACCTCGCCGATGACCCGCGTTCGTCCGGCTTCCCGGCCCACCACCCCCGGATGGACGGATTCCTCGGCGTTCCGATCCGGGTGCGCGAGGAGGTGTTCGGCAACCTCTATCTGACGAACCGCCTCGGCGGCGCGTTCAGCGAGGAGGACGAGGAGCTCGTCACCGCCCTCGCCGCGACGGCGGGCATCGCCATCGACAACGCCCGGCTGTTCGACGACTCCCGCCGCCGGCAGCGGTGGAGCGCCGCAGTCGCCGAGGTCACCTCCGCCCTGCTCTCCGGCAACTCGGACGACGTGCTCAGCGTGGTCGCCGACCGTCTGGCCTCCGTCATCGACGCCGAGCTGGTGTGCGTCGTCGTCCCGATGGGCGACGACACCCTGGTGATCGACACGGCGCGGGGCGAGGGCTCGTCCGAGCTCCTCGGCCTGCGCTACCCGGCAGCGGGCACCCTGGTCGCTTCGGCGCTCGACTCGGGCCAGGTGGTGTCGCGCGAGAGCCGGCCGGAAGGCCTCGGCTTCGACGGCCGGCCGGCCCCTGGGCCGGTTGTCGCCATTCCCCTCGTCGCGTTCGGGCGTCCCATCGGCGCCCTGACGGTGTCGCGCGGGAAGGCCGGCAGGCGTTTCACGACGACCGACCTCGAGATGGCCGCGGACTTCGCGGTGCAGGCGAGCGTCGCCATCGAATTGGCCAGGGGCCGCGCGGACCGGCAGCTGCTCGAACTCGCGAAGGACCGGAACCGGATCGCGCGCGATCTGCACGACCACGTCATCCAGCGCCTCTTCGGGGCCGGGCTCTCCTTGCAGGCTCTCGCCACGACGGCGCCCGATGAGATCCGGGCCGGCATCTCGGAGCAGGTGGACGCCATCGACGCGGCGATCGCCGAGATCCGCACCGCGGTCTTCACCTTGAGTTCGCGGTCCGCAGCCGCGCCCGCGCTCCGGCACCGGGTGCTGGACATCGTGTCGGAGTCGGAGACGGGCTTGGCCAGAGCGCCGCGACTCACCTTCGGCGGACCCGTCGACCTGCTGATCGACGGCGAGCTCGCGGAGGACGTGGTCGCCGTGGTCCGCGAGGGGTTGGCGAATGTGGCCCGCCACGCCCGAGCGCGCACCGCCGATGTCTCCATCGTCGTCGATGACCAGGGGGTGACGGTGACCATCGATGACGACGGCATGGGCATCCCATCCGGAGCGCGCCGGTCCGGCGGGACCGGCAACCTCCACGAGCGCGCCGTCCAGCGCGGCGGCTGCCTCGTGATCGAGCCCAGGGACCCGGCCGGGACCCGGCTCACCTGGACGGCGCCCCTGCCCGAGCAGCGGGAGCGACGGTGACGGTCCGCGTCTTCCTCGTCGACGACCACGAGATCGTGCGCCGCGGCATCGCCGACATCATCGACGCCGAGCGCGACCTCGAAGTGGTCGGCGAGGCGTCGACCGCGCAGCAGGCGCTCGGCCGTGTCGCCGCCACCATGCCCGATGTGGTCGTGCTCGACGTGCGCCTCCCCGATGGCAGCGGGATCGACGTCTGCCGCAGCATCCTCTCCTCCCATCCCGGGATGAGGTGCCTCATGCTCACGGCGTACGACGACGACCGCGCCAGCTACGCCGCGGTCCTCGCCGGCGCCAGCGGCTACATCCTCAAGGACGTGCGGGGGCAGAAGCTGATCGAGGGCATCCGCGCCGTCGCGGCCGGGAAGAAGCTGATCAGCAGAGCCGTCAGCGACAAGGTCGTGGATTCCTTCACCGTGCCGGCTCCTGCCTCATCGGCGCAGGAACTGCCCGAACTCACGCTGCGGGAGCGGCAGGTGCTGCAGCTGATCGCCGATGGATTGACGAACCGCCAGATCGGCGAGCGGCTGGATCTCGCCGAGAAGACGGTCAAGAACTACGTCTCGGGCCTGCTGGCGAAACTCGGAATGGAACGGCGCACGCAGGCAGCCGTCTACCGGGCGCGCCTGGACGACTGAGCCTGCGCGGCGCCGGAGGAACGCCGGCCCGCCTTCTGCTTCCCCTCCATGGGGACGATGCACAACGGGGTCGTGCCATCACGCAGCAGCTCCCGCCGCCGCTCAGCAGGCTGCCCGCTCGGAGGCGTCCGGCGGCAGGGTCGGAGCCCTCGCCTCGTTCCAGGACGCCGGAGGCCGGCGGGACCAACGGCCCTGCCGTCCCGGGCCGCCCCGGGCTGGAATGAGGCACGACAGCATCGCGTTCCGCTGAGAGGGGTCAAGAGGTCAATTGTCATGGCAGGGAATGGAG
>WOYR01000158.1 GCA_011620705.1 Microbacteriaceae bacterium
CGCGCCGGCTGCAGATCGAGTTCAGCGGCGTCGTGCAGGCCAAGACCGACGCCGACGGCGGCGAAGTCACCAGCGAGCAGATCTGGGAGATCTTCCAGGACGAGTATCTTCCCGCCGGCCACGAAGACGCCAAGTGGGGCCGGTACGAGCTGTTCGGCACCCGCACCGCGAGCGAGCTGGACGGAAACGTCACCCTCGACATCCGGATCCGGGTGGACGAGGAGGTGCAGACGGCGATCGGGAACGGCAACGGGCCGATCGCGGCCTTCCTGGGCATCCTGGGCGGGTTCGGCCACGACATCCAGCTCTACGACTACGTCGAGCACACCCTTTCCGCGGGCGGCGACGCGCAGGCGGCCGCGTACGTGGAACTGCAGGTCGGAGACAAGCGCCTCTGGGGCGTCGGGATCGACGGCGACATCTCCACGGCATCCCTCAAGGCGGTGGTTTCGGCCGTCAACCGTGCGGTGCGCGCCGAGGCCGGCGACCGGGAACTGGTCGGGGCGTAGCGCCCGATTCGTGCATCACAGCCGCTCGAACAGCCCCGGATACTCGACCACGATGCCCTCGCGGTCGACCGTGATCTCGCGGCTGAAGTCGGAGTCGAGCGACTCGAAGAGGTAGAGGTCCTCATCCAGACGGGTGTAGCGCTGGGCGTCGAGGTCGACCTCGAGATCGGGGAACGACACGAACGCCACCGTCGTGTCGCCTTCCTCGCCGATCGCGAGATCCAGTCGGCGGATCGGCAGGGTGTTGGTGAATGGGGTGATCGACAGGTCGAGGTCGACGGCCTCGGAGAGGTCGCCGCGTGCTTGTCCGTCGACCTCCCAGCCGCCGCTCCCGTCGAAGGTGATCAGCAGCGTGCGCTCGTCGGTGGCGGCTTCGAGGCGGAGTTGCCGGAAGGTCCAGTCGCTCTCGCAGACGATCTCGTAGCTGTAGCGGCCGCGAGCGGAATCGATGATCGAGGTGGCGCGCACCATACCGCCCTCCTCGACGCGGATCCGCTCGAGTCCGTCGTATTCGAGCCCCCGCCAGATGAAGTCCGCCACGGGCGCAAGTCTCGCACCTCCCACCCCAGCCGGTGCTCGCTGGGATAATCAACAAATGCCGAGCTACCGTGACGAAGCCGTCGTGCTGCGCACCCACAAACTGGGCGAGGCCGACCGCATCGTCACGATGCTGAGCAGGCAGCACGGCAAGATCCGCGCGGTCGCCAAGGGGGTGCGGCGCACGGGCTCGCGCTTCGGCGCGCGGCTCGAGCCCTTCATGGTCGTGGATGCGCAGTTCCACATCGGCCGCTCGCTCGACATCGTGCAGCAGGCGGAGAGTCTCGGGTCCTACGGGGCCGACATCGTCGGCGACTACCCGAGCTTCACCGCGGCGAACGCGATGGTCGAGGCGGCGGATCGCCTGAGCGATCATGATGCGGGCATCCAGCATTATCTGCTGCTGGTCGGCGCGCTGCGCTCGCTCGCGAGGGGCGAGCACTCGCCGGGTCTCACCCTCGACTCGTATTTGCTGCGCGCCCTCTCGATCGCGGGCTGGGCGCCGAGCTTCGTGGACTGCGCGGTGACCGGCGCGCCGGGGCCGCACACCGCGTTCGTGGTGCAGCTCGGCGGCGTCGTGAGCGACGAGGTCGCGCCGCACGGCGCCCCGCGGCTCGACCCGGAGACCCTCGGCCTGCTGGCCGCTCTGCTCGCGGGCGAGTGGCAGACGGCCGAGGCGGCGGAAGAGCGCGCCAAGGCTCAGGCCAGCGGCGTGGTCGCCGCGTACACCCAGTTCCACCTGGAGCGGGGGCTGCGCTCGCTCCAGCACCAGGATCGGACCATCGCGTGACGGTGAAGAAGACCCACCGCGACGCGGTCGACTTCAAGCCGGTCGACTGGACCGGTCTCCACCCACCCGCACTTCCCGCGGCGGCGGTCCCCGGTCATGTGGCGATCGTCATGGACGGCAACGGCCGCTGGGCGAACCGGCGCGGTCTCACCCGCATCGAAGGCCACCGCGCTGGGGAAGCGGCGCTGCTGGATGTCGTGGCCGGCGCCATCCAGATCGGCGTGAAGCACCTCAGCGTCTACGCCTTCTCGACCGAGAACTGGTCGCGCAGCCCCGACGAGGTGCGCTTCCTCATGGGATTCAACCGCGACGTGCTGCACCGCCGCCGCGATCAGCTCAACGAGTGGGGCGTGCGCGTGCGCTGGGCGGGCCGCGCACCCCGGCTGTGGCGCTCGGTCATCGACGAGCTGCGCTTCGCCGAGCGCCTGACCGCGCACAACTCGACCCTCACCCTCACGATGTGCGTCAACTACGGGGGTCGGAACGAGATCACGGATGCCGTCCGCGCCATCGCCGACGAGGTCAAGGCCGGCAGGTTGAAGCCGTCTGGCATCACCGAGAAGACGATCCGGAAGCACCTGTACATCCCCGATGCTCCGGATGTCGACCTCTTCGTGCGCAGCTCGGGGGAGCAGCGCACCAGCAACTTCCAGCTGTGGCAGAGCGCCTACGCCGAGATGGTCTTCCTCGACACGCTCTGGCCCGACTTCTCGCGGGTCGAGCTGTGGCAGGCGGTCGAGCTGTACGCGAGCCGCGCACGGCGCTTCGGCGGCGCGGTGGACGC
>WOYR01000253.1 GCA_011620705.1 Microbacteriaceae bacterium
CGCCCTGCAGGGGGCCGCGCCGCTGATCGGCTTGGTCTTCCTGATCATCGGGATCGCCACCGCGGGCTGACTCGCACCGTGCCGCCTCGCATCGTGCCGCCCCGCACCGTGCCGCCCCGCAGACGGGGGTCGCGCGGCGGCGCGCGACTTCGCATAGGGTGAGAGCGCCGCGGGGAGTGGGCGCGGCAGTCATGCGAGGCTGGGGGCAGCGCCGTGAGGATTTCCACATCCCGTCGCGGGCGGGCGCTGATCGGGGCGGCCGTCGGGTTCTGCACTCTGGTCGGCGCCATGGTCGCGGTGCCCTCGACGGCTCAAGCGACCGCATCCGTCTCCGTTACCACAGCGGTCGCGCAGATCCTCGCCGATACCAATGCCCTTCGCGCAGCCGATGGTCTCGCGCCGCTGACCGAGAGCGCGCCCATGGACACGGTGGCGCAGAACTGGTCGGCGCAGATGGGCACGACCGGCAGTTTCGTGCACAACCCGAGCTACTCGACGCAGATGCCCAGCGGATGGACAGCGGCCGGCGAGAACATCGCGTCCGGGTACAGCTACACGACCGTCGTCGAGGCCTGGCACCAATCCACTGCGCACTACGCCAACATCATGGGCGACTACACCGACATCGGGATCGGGTACTACGTCGACTCCAGTGGTCAGGCCTACTACACGCAGGACTTCGGCAAGTACACGACGCATCCAGTGGTCACCGCCTCCACGTCGACGAGCGGGTCCACCGCGCCGACTCCGGTGGTTTCGGGCAACCAGATCGTGGATACGCGCACCAGCAAGAACTGGATCCCTCACGCAGTCAACTGGCCCAGTTTCGAGTACGCCTGCCAGCAGGGGTGGGCCGAGTCGGCCGACGGGGCAACCTCGACGGCAGCGGCCGCGATGGTGTCATGGGGGATCAACGCCGTGCGCATCCCGCTCAACCAGGACTGCTGGCTCGGCGTGGACGGCGCCCCCGCCTATGGGACGACCGCCAGTTACAAGTCCGCCCTGAGTTCCTGGGTGAGCATCCTGAACGCCGCCGGGCTGGTCGTCATCCTCGATCTTCACTGGACAGCTCCCACCGGCTTCTCCGCCGATGGCCAGCGCGCGATGCCCGACGCCCAGTCGGTCCCCTTTTGGTCACAAGTGGCGGCGGCGTACAAGAACTCGCCGTCTGTGCTGTTCGAGACCTTCAACGAGCCGTATTCGCGCGGCAGCTACCAGGTGAGCTGGAGCTGCTGGAAGAGCGGCGGCTGCACGGTGCCGAGTTCTAATGACGCAAGCAACCTCGGCACCGCCACCTACACGGCGCACGGCATGGCTGAGATCGTGGCCGGAATCCGCGCGGCCGGAGCGAGCCAGCCGATCCTGCTCGATGGCCTCAACTACGCGAACGACCTCACTGGATGGCTGGCGAACCGCCCGAGCGACAGCCAGTTGATCGCGTCCTGGCACAACTACCCGGGGCAGGGGTGCTCCGACACGAACTGCTGGAACTCGCAGATCGTGCCCGTTGCGGCCACGGTGCCGGTGATCGCGACCGAGTTCGGGATGACGACGACTGATCCGACCTTCTTCAACTCCTTCATGAGCTGGGCGGACGCCCACGGCATCGGTTACGCCCCGTGGGCATGGTGGTATACGGACTCGTCGGATGGAGCGGCGGCGAACCTGTACGCGCTCATCTCCGATCTGTCGAGCTTCACACCGCGTGCGCCGGAGGGGACGGCGTACCACCAGCACCTCACGTGCCAAGTCCCGAACTCCCCGGCGATGAGTTACGTTCTCGCTGCGTATGCGGATGTGCTGCACCGGACGCCGCCGATCACGGACTCCGGCGTGCAGTACTGGACCAGCCAGATCGCGTCCGGGAGATCGCGCGCCGACATCGCGGGCTCATTCAACAACTCGGACGAGTACCGGAACCTTCAGATCACGGCTGCATACCGGGATGTCATGCGTCGGGCGCCCGATCCGGGAGGGGCAGCGTACTGGCTGTCGCAGATGCAATCGGGAGCCCTGCAGCCTGATGACGTGCATCGCACGTTCCTGATCGCCGACGAGTTCTACGACTTCCAAGGCGGCGGGACCGACGTCGGCTACGTCACCGCGCTGTACGAGGACGTGATCGGGAGGTCCCCCGACGCCGACGGGCTGGGCTATTGGGTCGGCGTGCTCCGATGGTCCGGCCGTGCCGCTGTCGTGAACGGCCTGTGGTTCGCCGACGAGACTTTCAACGTGCGCGTCAACCAGGCATACCTGGATCTCCTGGGACGCAATGCCTGGCCATCTGAGCAGATCAGCTGGTCAGCTGTGGCGCGGCAGATCGGGCTCACCGGCATGCGCACCTGGGTCATGGCGTCGGACGAGTACTGGAACCGTGCTGCCGTCCGCTTCCCTGGCGGCTGACGCATCGACAACGCACGACGTCCGTCGGCGGTCATCTCGCAGCAGCGGCGGCCTTCGCCGCCCCGGGCAGCGCGGCCACGATCCGCTCGATCGCCCGCTCGTCGTGCGCCGCCGACAGGAACCAGGCTTCGAACACGCTCGGCGGCAGGCTCACCCCCGCATCCAACATGGCGTGGAAGAAGGCCGGATACCGCCAAGCCTCCTGCTCCTGAG
>WOYR01000024.1 GCA_011620705.1 Microbacteriaceae bacterium
TTCGAGCCCCTGGCTTGCCCACCGTATAGACGCCTCGGACCGACCTGTGGCGGTGTGGACAATGGACGGCGAACGTATCTTGGGAGGATGGGCGATTCATCTTGGGCCAGCAGTGCGGCCGTGGCCCGGTCCATGCGGGGCAACCGGCGCCGTGACACTTCGCCTGAGCTGGCGGTTCGGCGCATCGTTTTCGCGGAGGGGCTTCGCTATCGGGTCGACTTTGCGCCGGGCCCGAATAAGCGGCGACGAGCCGACATCGTCTTCACGCGTCTCAGACTCGTCTTCTTCATCGACGGCTGTTTCTGGCACGGTTGCGAGCTCCATTCGAAGCCGCCCAAGACCAACGCCGACTACTGGGGCCCTAAGTTGGGTCGGAACATGCACCGCGACCGCGAAACGGACGAGCAGCTGCGCGAGCAAGGTTGGGCCGTCCACCGCTACTGGGAGCACGACGGGCCTGAGGCAATCGCTTCGGAGATCGTCCGTCGTGTCCGCGATGCGATCGAAGCCGCGCCGCACGCCCTGACGGCGTAGCCTGGAATCTTCCGGCAATGATGGGAAGATCCTTTGGCAGAGTGCATCCACGGCTTCGAAGACGGGCTGTGCGACATCTGCTTCCCGCGACGGGCGCCTGAGCCGGTGCGGCGCGCGGGCGTCGCGACTGCTCGCCGCCCCGCGGCATCCCGAAGCACGACGGGGACCGCGACGCGAACGCAGCCGCCGCGCACCAGTTCGCGCCCGACGATGCTGCTCAACACCCAGCGGGTCTACCACGTGACGCACCTGCGCAATCTCGAGGCGATCGTCATCGATGAGGCGATCCGAGCGGATGCCGCCCCCGAGGTCGACGTCAGCTCGGCCATCACGCGCGAACTGCGCGCGGGCGTGGAGCTGGCCGTCGGCGGCACCGTCGCGGAACGTGTGCCCTTCCAGCTCAGCCCCAACTCCTCGCGCTGGAACGAGTTGCGCGGCGGCGCGGTCGGCGCGCACTGGTCCGACGCGGCGCGCGCCGCGAACCCGCTCGAGTTCGTGATCCTGGTCACCTCCGCGGGCGCCGTCGGCCCCGACGTGCTGTTCGCCAACGGGGATGCCACGGCGCGCGCCACCCGCTTCGCCGCGGGCGACGCCGGCACGGCCCTGCTGCGCGCCGCCTACGCGCTCGACCCCGAACTGCGGGACGCCGAACTGCTCGCCGCCGGACCCGTCCCCTTCTCGGCGATCACCCTCGTCGGCGTCGCCAACGAGCCGGTCCGCGACCAGGTGCGCCAGCTGCTCGCGGACGTCGGGGGTGCGGCGCCGAAGGTGGCGGTCTACCCGCCGTGGTTCCAGGCGGAATAGTCCTCCCCAGGGGGTGAGGCCCGCCCCATCACCGGGACCTCAACCGGAGAGCTCGCTCTCGCCCGTCACATCCTCGGCGGCAGGGTCGTTCAACGCGGCTCCGCCTGCGGGTTCTCCGTGCCAGTCCGCGAGGAACCAGCCCGCGAAAGGCGAGCCCTCGAGCGTCACGACACCCGTGTTGTCGAGATGCCGGCGTCCTGGAAACTCCGGGGTGGCGTTGCGCGCGCGGACCGCGGTCCAGATGCGGATCGCCGCGCCGTGGCTGAACAGGGCGGCCGTGGCATCCGCACCCTGCTCCTCGTACACGCGCGCCACGTCGACGTCGAAGCGCGAGAAGAACTCGTGCCCGTCGCCCGCCCCCGGCATGCGCCTGCCGAGCTTGCCATCGCCCCAGGCACGCACGGTCTTCAGATAGGCTGTCACGGCCCGCTTGTCGCCTCGCCCCTCGAGGCGCCCTGCCTCGATCTCGTGGATGCCGGGCAGCACGGTCCGGCGCATCCCGCCGTGGACGCGCGCGAGCGGTGCTGCCGTCTGCTGCGTGCGAGCCAACTGGGACACGTAGATCGCGTCGATGCGCTCGGATGCCAGGGCGTCGGGGATCGCCGCCGCCTGGGCGTGCCCCAACTCGGTGAGACCGGGGCCGGGTGCGGCGGTGTCGAGCTCGCCGCGGACGTTCGCCGGCGTCTGCCCGTGCCGGATCAGGAGGAGTCGCATCGTCGTCCAGCCTAGGCAGACCAGGGGCTCGAGAAAGCCAAGGGGATGGCTCGCTCTGGCGCGTCTAGGCCGCGGTGCCGACCCCTGTCGCCGACGTCACAGAGAAGCCGCCGTGGCGATCACGGCGAACGCGATCAGCGCCGCGGACCCCACTGCGGACAGCAACCAGAGCACGATCGCCGCGGGCGCGCCCCTGCCCTGGCGGTGCAGCCGCGTCGCGCGCACGATCAGGTAGATCAGCGGCCCGAGCAGCACCCAGAACGGCGACGCCAGATCGAAGTAGCCGCGCTTCGCGAGGCCGTTGCGATCGAATTGCGCCGCCGCGATGGCGAACAGGGCGATCGCGAACACCGCGACGGACAGGAAGGTGATCGAACTGCTCGGCAGCACTGCCATGGTGACCAGCCGCGTCCACACGAAGTAGGCGCCGACCTCCAGCAGCGGGGCGATCAGCATGAAGACGACGCCGCCGGTCCAGGTCGAGCCGGAAGGGCCGACCGGCGCGGCCGCGTATGCGCGCATCCCTGGCCGGGCCGTGCTGGCAGGGTTGAAGGGATCGCGCGAACTGAACGGGATCATCGGCACCGGCTGCAGCTGCGGGGCATTCGGGTCGAAGGGCACGTAGCTCCCGGGGCTTGGCTGCAACGCGGCGGGCTGCATCGCGCTGGGCTGCATCGCGGCGGGCGGGGGAGTCCCCTGGGTCGGCCAGGACTCGGTCGGAGCGGGTGCGAGCGGGGATGTCACCGCCTCCCAGGACGCCGGGGCGGTCGACGCGACCAGGGCGCCGTCGTCGATCGTGGGCACCGGGATGCCCAGCAGGGCCGGCTGCGGAATCGGGCGCGGCGTGAGCGGTACATAGCTCGCGCCCGGGGTGCTCGTCGCGAACGGCGGGAAGTCGGCCGGCGCAATCGGAGCGCTCGGAACCTCGGAGGGCGCCACCTCGGAGGGCGCCGTGCCGGGCACGAGTCCCGGGAACGGCTGACCAGCGGGCGGTGGCACGGGTGCAGGGCTCGGCATGGCGGCTCGGAAGAGCTCGGCGGACACAACGGCCGGTCCGTCGACCGGGAACAACTGCTCGACGGGGCCGGCCAGCGGGGCCTCGACCTGCCATGCCGGCTGCCTTTCGACAGCTGCTGCCGGGCTCTCGGGCTTGAGCATCGGGAAGGCGTCGACCGACACCGGGATCGGCGGCTCAGAACTCGCGGAGGTGAGGGCGAGCTGCACCGGGACCCCGTTCAGCGCGACATCCTCGGCGATGCCGGTCAGAGCCGACCACTCCGGGGAGTATGCCTCGCCTGCGCTTGCCTCGGCGATGCGGAACACCGAGTTCGGTGGAATGTAGGGCTGCTCGAGGGGAGGGACGGCGCTCAGCACAGGAGGAGCGGACGCGGGTGAGGCCGCAGCAGGAGCCTGCACGGACGCGGCGGGCACCGTCTGCTCGCTCCAGGAGGTACCGGTCCACCAGCGCAGCAGAGAGCCATCCGACGGATCCGCGTACCAGCCCCCAGCCGTCGTCGACGAAGCAGTGGACACGTTCACCCCCCTCAACGTTCCTGGCCACAGAGTATGGGCTGGGACGCCGGGCCGCCGATACCCCCATTCGGGGACGCACGCCGGCCGGACGGCTCAGGCGGAGGGGCCGAGCTCAGGCGTATGCGGGCTCGGCGACCATCGCCTGGGCGCGCACGCGCGGACGGATCCGCGGGGCGGTCGACTGCCGGCGAGGAGCGGGTTGCGCGCCTGCGGCGTGCCGGCCGATGTACATGGGCTCGGCCTCGACGGCGACACTCTCCGACACGGCGGAAGGCGCAGGGACGCTGACGTGCTCCGTCCACTTGCTGCCGTCCCACCAGCGCACTTGTCCTGGTGTCTGCGGGTCCGGGTACCAAGCGGCGGCCGGGGCGTCATTCGGGTATGACATGGAGGATCCCCCCTCGATGGGCGCTCGAATCGGGTCTCGAAGCGCTGCGGTTCGCAGCCTATTCCAGGGAGGACAGACAGGTGAGTCCCCCCTTAGGGGGCGCGCTCGCTCGAAGCGAAGGCCATTTCTGCCCTTCGCGCGGCGCCGGCCCCGATGCCCGTCCCGGGCGGCGGTCTACTCCAGTTCGTGCCCGTCGCCGACCTGGTGAAGCTCCGGGCTCAGATCGCCAGAGCGTAGCTGAAGCGGCCGTCGGTGCCATCGATGCTCACCCAGACCTGCCGTACGGTGCCGATCGCGGTCGTGGCGTCACAGGTGTAAAAGGTGCCGGGCGTGCTCGCATCGACGAAGGCGGGGCAGCTCACCGAGACGGCCTGGCCGTGCGAGATGTAGTCGGCGCTGATCGTGCTCTGGATCTTCAGGGCGTTCGCGAGGCCCTGAAGCTGGCCGAGCAGGGCGGCGACCGGCAAGGAGCCGAAGGCGAGCACGCCGACGACGAGCAGCATGACCAGAGCACCGGAACCGGGAACCCTCACGCGTCGGGCGATCAGATAACCGAGCGCCGTCAGGAGTGCGAACGCGGCGCTCGGCGGGGTGAAGCCGCGCGCCTTGAGCGCGCGGCCGTCGCCGATGGCCCAGAGGATGGCCAGCAGATACGGCACGGCGGCGGCGACCACGAAGACGATCGCCGTCGCCGCCACGTAGAAGTACACATAGGCGGCGACGATCCCGAGCGCCAGCGCGAGAAGCGGCGTCAGGGCGATCAGCCACGCCGATCCGGTCGCGGTGCGATGGGCGGTGCGGCCGCCATGTGCAGCCGGGCCGGAGGAGGCTGGGGCCCCGGTGATGACCGCGTGCTCGGAGTTGCTGACGCCGAGCAGCCCTTCCCATTCGCGTACGTCGGCGATGCGCTGCTCGGTCGCTTCTTGGACCGTGGCCTCCTCGACCGGCGCCGCCTCGATGGCGGCCGTCCGCGACGGGATCGGCTTGTCGCGGACATGCTCCGTCCACGCCACACCGTTCCACCAGCGCACCTGATCGGGCGCAGCCGGGTCCTGGTACCACCCGGCGGGAACGACGCGGGTTGCTTGATCGGTCACACGCATCCCTCCTGAGCGTTTGACGTCGCTGCCAGTCTATGAGCGGCCCTTCAGCCGGTCACGACCCCTTTCGGGGTATGTCTCGCGGGACCGGCGCGGTTCCGATTCGGGTGCGGCGCGCTCAGCCGGTGGAGAAGACGCCCCAGTCGTCGACGCGCCAGTTGATCCAGCCGTTCGCGCGCTGGAGGCTGACCGTGACGTCGTAGCTGGATCCGTCGGGCTTGTGGGCGGTGCAGACGAAGGACTGCTGCGGGATGAGCGGCGGCGTCGCCGGGCAGGCGGCCCTCAAGTCGATGCCGAGGGCCGAACCGCTCTGCATGACCTCGATCTCGGCCTGGTGCGAGAACGTCGCAGGGGACAGTTGGATGAGCAGACCCGGAACCGCGACATTGGCGAGCACGGTCGACAGGCCGAGCACCAGGAAGGTGAGCAGCGGGCCGAAGCCGGCGCCGGACTCGCGCACCGTTCGGGTCAGCCGCGCGATCAGGTAGACCAGAGCGGTGAGGAACGCCCACGTCCAGGATGCCGGCCGTTCGAAGCCGGCACGCTTCAGGGCCCTGTTGTCCAGGATCGCGAGCACGATGCCGGCGGCATACGGCACGCCGAACAGGAGCGCCACCACCACGCCCGACGGCGCTCGGGCGCTGCCCGAGAGCAGCAGGAGCAGGCCGACGATCAGCGTGTAGATCGGGATCAGCGTGAGGATCCAGGCCGGGCCGGTACCGGTCGGGACCTCGACCAGCTGGCGGGTCTGCATCGTGCCGCTGGACCACGGCGGCTGCGATGGCGGTTCCGGTGAAGCGGCCGGCACGAAGGAGGTGGCGGACTCGCTCACGTGGGCGAACGCCGAACGCGGTATCGAGGCTTCACCGAGCAGGTCGTCGAAGCGCGTGTCCATCTCGAACGGGGCGCTGGTCGGCGCGTCCTCCAGCAGGCCGCTGGCGGCAAGTCGTACGGCGGGCGACGGCTCCGTGACCGAGAGTTGGTCGCGCTCGGGCGCCTCGAGGGAGCGGAGCGGATCGGCGAAGGCCGCGGCGGGCGATACGGGGTCGCGCTCAGCGCCCGCGTCCTGCGGCGGGAGCTCGTTGCGGCGTTCCCGTTCTCGACGCTCGCGTCGGCTGAGTTCCTGCTCCGCCTCGGCCTCCTCGGCGGCCGGATCGGCGAATGGCCGCTCGGCCGACGGGCGATCGTCATCGGCGAAGGCGAGCTTCGAAGCGATGGTCTCTGTTGTCGTCATCGGCTGACGGGCGTCGGAGATGTGCTCGGTCCAGGCGTGGTTGTCCCACCAGCGCAGCTGCGGCAATCCGAGCGGGTCGGGATACCACCCGGCTGGAACGCGCACGTCCTCGTCTGGCACGTCACGCTCCTTACACGATGTTGCGGGCAGGCTCATCAGTCCTTGCGCCGCCAGATTCACGGCGCCGACTGAGAACCCGCTGATTCCCATCTGAATCGTAAAGGGAAAGGGGTCCCGGGGGATACTCGCGTTTCTCACCCCAACAAGGGCACAACCCTGTCGCATCGGGGGACAACTGCGGGGTGAGGGCGTCCGCCTTCGGGAGGACCCGAGGCGCCGAGCGACCCCCTGGCCGGGTACGGCAGACTCGGTGCGTGCTCATCGATCGGCTCCCTGACCCCTCCGCCGGGCAGCCGTTCGACCCGGACGACTTCATCGGCATCTTCGACGAGTGGGTGCGCGAGCAGGGCATCCGGCTCTATCCGGCGCAGGAGGAGGCCGTGCTCGAACTCGTGCTCGGCAGGCATCTGGTGCTCTCGACGCCGACCGGCACCGGCAAGTCGCTTGTCGCGCTCGCCGCGCACGCCATCGCGCTGGCTCAGGGGCAGCGCAGCTGGTACACCGCTCCGATCAAGGCGCTGGTGAGCGAGAAATTCTTCCAGCTGGTCGAGGCCTTCGGCAGCGGGAACGTCGGCCTGGTCACCGGTGACTCCCGTGTGAATCCGGATGCTCCGATCCTCTGCTGCACGGCCGAGATCCTGGCGAATCAGGCCCTGCGCCATGGTGCAGGCGCGCCCGCCGATCTCGTGGTGATGGACGAGTTCCACTACTACGCCGATCCCCAGCGCGGATGGGCGTGGCAGGTTCCCCTGCTCCTGCTCCCCCGAGCGCAGTTCCTGCTGATGTCGGCGACCCTCGGCGACGTGACGGCGATCGCCGAGGATCTCGAGCGCCGCACGGGCCGCGAGGTGGCGCAGGTCACCGGTGTGGAGCGCCCGGTCCCGCTGGACTACCGCTACGTGATGACGCCGGTGCACGAGACCGCCGAGCAGTTGCTCGACGAGGGGCTCGCGCCGATCTACATCGTGCACTTCTCGCAGGCCGCCGCCGTCGAGCGTGCGCAGGCGCTGTCGAGCGCCAAGGTCGCCACGCGCGAGCAGCGCGATGCGATCGCCGAGGAGCTCGGCGGCTTCCGCTTCGCGCCCGGCTTCGGCGGCACCCTCTCCCGGCTGATCCGGGCCGGCATCGGGGTGCACCACGCCGGGATGCTGCCCAAGTACCGACGGCTGGTCGAGCAGCTCGCCCAGCGCGGCCTGCTGCGCGTGATCTGCGGCACCGACACGCTCGGTGTCGGCATCAACGTGCCGATCCGCACCGTGCTGTTCACCGGTCTGACCAAGTTCGACGGCACCAGGATGCGGCAGCTGACCGCCCGCGAGTTCCACCAGATCGCCGGTCGCGCGGGACGCGCGGGCTTCGACACCGCGGGCGAGGTGGTGGCCGAGGCGCCGGAGCACGAGATCGAGAACGCGCGCATCAGCGCGAAGGCCGAGAGCTCCGGCAAGAAGGCGGGAGCGAAGAAGCGCGCCCCTGAGGGCTTCGTCAGCTGGGGCCCCGCCAGCTTCCAGCGGATGATCGCCGCCGTTCCCGAGACCCTCACCAGTTCGATGCAGCTCACCGCGGCGATGCTCATCAACGTGATCGGGCGACCCGGCTCGGATGTGCAGGCGCGCGAACCCGGCTCCGCCTTCGCCAACGTGCGCTTGCTGATCTTCGACAACCACGAGGGCATCGTCCGGCAGCGCGAACTGGCCCGTCGCGCGATCGGGATCTACCGCACCCTGCGGCAGGGCGGCGTCGTCGAGCAGCACGGGGGAGGGTTCGACGGGAGCGCGTCGATCCGGCTCACGGTGGAGCTCCAGCCCGATTTCGCCCTCAACCAGCCGCTGTCGCCCTTCGCGCTCGCGGCGTTCGAGCTGCTCGACCCCGCATCATCCACCTACGCCCTCGACATGATCAGCGTGCTGGAGGCGACGCTCGACGACCCGCGCCCGATCCTGTCGCAGCAGCAGTTCCGAGCCCGCGGCGATGCGGTGGCGGCGATGAAGCAGGAGGGCATCGAGTACGAGCGGCGGATGGAGCTGCTCGAGGAGGTGACATGGCCCAAGCCTCTCCAAGAGCTGCTCGAGCAGGCCTTCGAGAGCTTCGCGTCGAGCCAGCCGTGGGTGGCCGACTTCGAACTGTCGCCGAAGTCGGTGGTGCGAGACCTGTATGAGCGGGCGATGACCTTCGGGGAGTACATCGCCTTCTACCAGCTGGGCCGCAGCGAGGGGCTGGTGCTGCGGTACCTCTCGGATGCCTTCAGGGCGGCGCGCCAGACGATCCCGGACGACGCCAAGACGGAGGAGCTGCTCGAACTGATCGAGTGGCTCGGCGAACTGGTGCGCCAGGTGGACTCCAGCCTGCTCGACGAGTGGGAGAGCCTGACCCATCCCGAACTCTCGGCCACAGGCGGCGTCGACGCTCCGGTCGTGCCGCCCGCACCGCCGAGCGTGCTCACCAATCGCCGCGCCTTCCTGGTGCTGGTGCGCAACGAGTTGTGGCGCCGGGTGCAGCTGGCCGCGCTGCAGCACGACGAGGAACTGATCGCGCTGGATCCGGACGCCGGCTGGCCTGAGGCCCTCGACGCCTACTACGAGGAGCACGACGCGATCGGCACCGGCCCCGATGCGCGCAGCGCCGGGCGCCTCCTGATCGACGAGGGCGCTGCGGCCGCTGGCAGCGGGGTCTGGAGGGTGCGGCAGATCCTCGACGATCCGGCGGGCGATCACGACTGGGGCATCAGCGCCGAGGTGGATCTCGCCGCCTCGGCCGAGCAGGGCATCGCCGTCGTGCGGGTGCTGGGAATCGGCAGGCTGGACGGCTGAGCCGACATCCCAAGTCCGGCTCGACCGGCTCAGTGCCGGTCGCCGTCGGAAAGCGCGCGGGTGCGGCGCCGTGCCAGCACCGCCTCCTCCAGCTGGACATCACGGTCGGTGGTGCGGCCGGCCTGGATCGCCTCGACGATCCACTGCACGGTCGGCAGCACGGAGACCAGCAGCGCGAGGGCGCCCAGCGCCGCGAAGCTGATGGCAACGGGAGGGACCGCATGATCGGCGCAGCCGGAGGTGCTGCCGACGCAGCCGTTCGCGTCGGCGATCGACCAGTCGACGATGCCGAAGCTCACCGCAGCGACCACGATCGCGCCGAGTGCGACCGCGCCGAGCACGCGTCGTGAATGCACGATCCTCTTCCCCCGGGAATGCGGACACCGGGTGGCCGACCGCATGCCGCCAGCGTACGAGCGCACCCGATCCGCCACGAGGCCCAGCTCGGGGGGCAGAACGCCCCGAATCCGCCTACGATCAAGCGGTGCAAGGCGACCCCGCTCGCAGCACCCACCACGATCAAGGAGGATCAGATGTCCGACACGACCGGACTCAACGCTCCGACCGCCCCATCGCAGGAGCAGCTCATCATCGGCGATGAGTACCTCGTCGGCACGAACGGCCCTGACGACGCCCCCGAGCTGCTCGGCGGCGACGGCCCCACCCGCACCGAGACCGACTCGCTCGGGACGATGGAGATCCCGGCAGGGGTCTACTGGGGCATCCACACCGCCCGCGCCCTCATCAACTTCCCGATCTCGCGCCGCGCGATCAGCAACTACCCCGATCTGGTGCGCGCACTGGCGAGGGTGAAGCAGGCCGCCGCCCGCGCGAACCTCGAGATCGGCGTGCTCGACCCCGAGAAGGCGGCCGTCATCGACGCGGTCTGCCAGCGCATCGTCGACGGCGAGCTGCACGAGCAGTTCGTGGTCGGCGTGATCCAGGGCGGGGCGGGAACGTCCACCAACATGAACACCAACGAGGTGATCGCGAACGCGGGCCTGCAGGCGATGGGGCTGGCGTTCGGCGACTACGCGCAGCTGCATCCCATCGATGATGTGAATCGCAGCCAGTCCACGAACGATGTCTACCCGACCGCGATCAAGCTCGCCATGGTGTTCGGGGTGCAGCGCCTGCTCGAGGAGCATGCCAAGCTCACCGCGAGCTTCGCGGCGAAGGGCGTCGAGTTCGCGCACGTGCTCAAAGTGGGCCGCACTCAGCTGCAGGATGCCGTGCCGATGACCCTCGGCCAGGAGTTCAGCGGGTTCGCGCACACCCTGCAGGAGGACTACGACCGGCTCAGCGAGGTGATCCTGTGGCTGAACGAGATCAACATGGGCGCCACCGCGATCGGCACCGGGATCACCGCCGACCCGCGGTACGCCGAGGCGGTGCGCCGCCACCTCGAGGAGCTGACCGGGATTCCGCAGGAGACCGCCCCCGACCTGATCGAGGCCACCGCCGACGCCGGCATCTTCATGACGCTGAGCGGCACCCTGAAGCGCGCTGCCGTCAAGCTCTCGAAGATCTGCAACGACCTGCGGCTGATCTCCTCCGGCCCGCAGGCCGGGCTCGGCGAGATCAACCTGCCGCCGCGCCAGGCCGGGTCGAGCATCATGCCCGGCAAGGTCAATCCCGTCATCCCCGAGGTGGTGAACCAGGTCGCCTTCGGCGTCATCGGGGCGGATGCAACGGTCACCGCAGCGGCCGAGGCGGGCCAGTTGCAGTTGAACGCCTTCGAGCCCGTGATCGCGCACAGCCTGCTGCAGTCGCTCTCCTGGATGACGAACGCCTGCCGCACCCTGCGCGTGAACTGCATCGACGGCATCACCGCCAACACCGCGCGGCTGAACGCGCAGGTGGAGTCGAGCGTCGGCGTCGTCACCGCGCTCACGCCCTACATCGGCTACGCGGCCTCGGCCGCGCTCGCGCACACCGCGCTGACCACGAACGCCTCGATCGCAGAGCTGGTGGTCGACGCCGGTCTCATGAGCGAGGAGGAGGTGCACAAGGTGCTGTCGCCCGAGCGGCTCAGCGGCATCGAGGCGATGACCGAGGCGATCGATCTGACGCGCACCCTGTTCGGCGAGCCCGACCGATCGTGACGGCGGTGGTGCGGGGCGCACTCAGCCCGCCGTCTCCCACACGACCTGGTCCGGATCCTTGTCCGGGCGCAGCCCCCGCCACGCCGGCGCCCGCAGCCGCCGGTCACCGGTGAGCTCGGCGAACTCGACCTCGCCGACGAGCGCCGGGCTCACCCAGTGCGCGTCGCGCGCATCGGCGCTCGGCACGTCGATCAGCGGACTGCTCGTCCGTGCGAGCGCGTCGAGCCGGGTGCGGAGTTCGGCGAGTTGGCGATCGGTGAAGCCGGTGCCGACCCGCCCGACGTAGCGCAGGCCGTCGGCATCCGGGATCCCGATCAGCAGTGAGCCCACACTGTCGGCACGATGGCCGTTGCCGGGCCGCCAGCCGCCCACCACCACCTCCTGAGTGAGGGTGTGCTTGAGCTTGATCCAGTCCCTGCTGCGCCTGCCGGCGCGGTACGGACTGTCGCGGCGCTTCGCCATCACGCCTTCGATGCCCAGCTTCTTGCTGGTCGCGAGGGCCGTGTCGAGGTCGTCGCCGGCATCCGGTGGCACGGTGATGGGTCCGCGATCCTTGACAGACTTCTTCAGAAGCGCCCGCCGCGCCCGATAGGGGAGGGCCTCGCACGATGCACCGTCCAGCGAGAGCACGTCGAAGACGAAGTAGTGCACCGGCGTGGCGAGCCGGGCCCGCTCCACGTCCCGCGGACTGGTGAGCCCCATCCGCTGCTGCAGCGAGCCGAAGCTCGGTCGGCCCTTCGCGTCGAGGGCGACGATCTCACCGTCGAGGATGGCATCGCCCTTCACAGCGTCGAGCAGCTCTGCCAGCTCCGGGTAGCTGGGCGTCAGGTCGAGCCCGTTGCGGCTGCGCAGGCTCATTTC
>WOYR01000077.1 GCA_011620705.1 Microbacteriaceae bacterium
GTCGAACAACTCCGGCGCCAACGCGTAACAGCGGTTGTGGCCCTGGCACTTCTCCTGATCCACGTGAACGCGCATGTCGATGACGATAGCGAGTTGGCGCAACACAGATCGAATCTCGCCTTGTGTCACACCACTGACGGGTCCGACGTAGGTGGGACGCTCCACGCGGACTGGCGTCCGCGCACAATCGAAACTCTTCACGCGTGCTGTCCGCCGCGTTCGCCTGGCCGCAATGGGGTTCGGCCGCACACTAGGTGACTGGAATCCGACTTCGAGGTTCCGGCCAGCCGGGTCCGCCGGGCGTTCGCCTTCGTCGACATCTGTGGCTTCACCCGCCTGACGGACGACCGTGGCGACGAGGCGGCGGTCGTGAGGGTCGAGCCGGCCCCGCTCAACCGTGCCACCCACGAGATCGTCGCCTCCAGGTGCCGGCGCCGTAGCTGGACCCGATGATCACCGTGAGGTGGGGCACGGTGGAGTTGGTGACGGCGTTGATCATCTGCGAGCCGACCTTGACGATCCCGTCGGCCTCGTAGTCCTTGCCGACGATGAAGCCGGTGATGTTCTGCAGGAAGATCAGCGGCGTGTCGACCTGGTTGCAGAGCTGGATGAAGTGGGCCGCCTTCTGCGCGGAATCCGGGTAGATGACCCCGTTGTTGCCGAGGATGCCCACGGGGTAGCCGTGGATCTGGGCCCAGCCGCAGATCATCGTCGGTCCCCAGCGGGGCTTGAACTCCTCGAAGCGGGAGCCGTCGACGGTGCGGGCGATCACGTCCCGCACGTCCACCGGCTGGCGCAGGTCCCGGCTGACCAGGCCGAGCAGCTCCTCGGGGTCGTAGACCGGCTCGTCGCCCGGCCCGACGGGCTCGGGGCCCGGCTTGGCCCGGTTCAGGTGGGACACCACTTCGCGGCACATGCGCAGGGCGTCCATCTCGTCCTCGGCGAAGTAATCGCCCAGCCCGGAGACCTCGGCGTGGAGGGCGGCGCCGCCCAGGGTCTCGTCGTCGGATTCCTCGCCGGTGGCCATCTTGACCAGCGGCGGGCCGGCCAGGAAGATCTTCGACTGCTCCTTGATGACGATCACGTAGTCGGACAGGCCGGGCTGGTACGCGCCGCCGGCGGTGGACGATCCGAACACGACGCACACCGACGGGATGCGCATCTTGGAGAGCTCGATCATCTCGTAGAAGGGCCGGCCGCTCTCGGCGAAGTGGAACGTCTGGGCGCTGCGACCCCCGCCGCCGCCACCCATCCGCAGATCGGCGCCGGCCGATTCGACGAAGCTGACGTACGGGATGCGGTTGTCGCGCGCGATCTCGATGGCTCGCGACCACTTCTTGCCCGCGTAGGGGGTGAGCGCGCCACCCAGCACCGACGGGTCGTTGCCCATGATCACGCACTCGGTACCGGCGATGACCCCGATCCCGACGACCATGCCGCCGCCGATCGTGTAGTCGGAGTCGTAACCGGCGAGCGCGCTGATCTCGAGAAAGGGGCTGTCGGGGTCGAGGACGTTGGCGATGCGCTCGCGGATCGGCAGCTTGCCGCGCGACCGCATCCGCTCCATGGCCGCTGGACCGCCACCGGCTTCCGCCTCGTCGAGCAGACCGTCGATGACCTCGAGCTGCTCGAGCATGTCCCGTCGGTTCTTGCGAAACTCCTCGCCGCCGGGATCGAGGGCGGAGGGCAACGGGGGCGCCAGCAACGGCATCGTCATCCGGGCGACCCTACGCCGGTAACGAGTGGTCGTCCAGGTTACCGGTGACCGGAGCCCCGGGAGCACGTCGGGAACAGCTCGAGACTCTTCTCACACGGAGAGGGCGTACAGCTCCGCGGCGTTGTCGTGCAGGATCCAGTCCCGCTGTTCGGTCGTGAGGTGCGCGGTGTGCTCGGCGAGCATCTCCTGGGACCACGGCCACGTGGAGTCGCTGTGCGGAAAGTCGTTTGCCCACATCAGGCGGCGCGCGTTCAGCAGGTCCGCGACCTGGAACGCCACCCAGTCGTCCTGGAACGTCGTGTACACACAGTCACGGAAGTAGTCGCTCGGGCGCCGTGAGAGCGTCCCGGCCGGAAGCCAGTGCCGGTGGCGGTCGAACGCGTGATCCATCCGGTACATGTAGTGCGGGACCCACCCGGCGTCAGCCTCCACGCACACGATCCTGAGGTCGGGGTTGCGGTCGAAGACCGCGGAGAAGATCAGGGTTCCGATCACGTCCTGGTTCGCCCTGATGATGCTCATGAAGCCGTTGAGCTTCGGGCCGCGCACCGGCGCCATGTCGCGGCTGGTCAGCACGTGGAACGACAGGGGAAGGCCAAGCTCGATCGCCGCCTGCCAGAACGGGTCGTAGTCGGGGTGGTCGTAGTCCTCGTAGCCCGGGTGGCCCGGCATCATCACCCCGCGGAGCCCGAGACCGACGATCTCGCGGAGATCGGCGATCCCCTCCTCCGGTGTGCGCATGGCGGTCTGGCCGACGCCGATGAGGCGATCCGGGCTGGTCGCGCAGAACTCCGCCATCCAGCGGTTGTACGCCTGCATGCAAGCCCGCTTGTAGTCGAGATCCTTGTGGTTGCACAGCGCCATGCCG
>WOYR01000133.1 GCA_011620705.1 Microbacteriaceae bacterium
CCGCCGGCGATGAGCGCGGCGACCGCGAGGTACTGGTTGACGTCGCCGCCCGGCACCCGGTTCTCCACGCGGAGGCCCTGGCCGTGGCCGACCACGCGCAAGGCGCAGGTGCGGTTGTCCAGACCCCAGGCGATCGCGGTCGGGGCGAAGCTGCCCTCGACATAGCGCTTGTAGGAGTTGACGTTCGGGGCGAAGAAGAGCGACAGCTCGCGCGTCGTGGCGATCAGCCCTGCGAGCCAGTGCTCCATCAGTTTCGAGAACCCGTGCGGCCCGTCGCCCGCCATCACCGCCTCGCCGTCCGTGCCGCGCACCGAGAGGTGGATGTGGCAGCTGTTGCCCTCGCGCTCGTTGAACTTGGCCATGAAGGTGAGCGCCTTGCCGTGCTGATCGGCGATCTCCTTCGCCCCGTTCTTGTAGATGGCGTGGTTGTCGCAGGTGGCCAGCGCCTCCGTGTAGCGGAACGCGATCTCCTGCTGGCCGAGGTTGCACTCCCCCTTCACGCCCTCGCAGTACATGCCTGCGCCGTCCATGCCGTTGCGGATGTCGCGCAGCAGCGGCTCCATGCGGCTCGAGGCCAGCAGCGCGTAGTCGATGTTGTAGTCGCTGGCCGGGGTGAGGCCTTCGTACTTCTTGGCCCAGGCATCCCGGTAGCTGTTCTCGAAGACGAGGAACTCCAGCTCGGTTCCGACGAAGGGCACGAGGCCGCGCTCGGCCAGCCGGGCGATCTGCTGCTTCAGGATGTCGCGGGGCGACTGCGGAACGGGCGAGCCATCCATCCGCTGCAGATCGGCCATCACGAGGGCGGTGCCCGACAGCCAGGGGATGAGCCGGAGCGTGTCGAGATCCGGCTTCAGCACCATGTCGCCGTAGCCGGTCTCCCAGCTGCTGATGGCGTAGCCGTCGACGGTGTTCATCTCGACGTCGACCGCCAGCAGGTAGTTGCAGGCCTCTGCGCCGTGCTCGGCGACGTCCTCCTGGAACAGTCGAGCCGAGGTGCGCTTGCCGACCAGGCGGCCCTGCATGTCGCAGAACGCCACGATCACCGTGTCGATCTCGCCTTTGCCGATCAGCACACCCAGCTCGTCGTTCGTGAGGTTTCCGGAGCGGACGGCCATGGCACTCTCCTGCACGTGAATCGGGGAACTGTCGGATCGGACCCGACCATTACACACTACGGCCGACCGGAACTGCTCGGCACCTTTCACACAGCTGTTACATCCAAAGGTAGACAACGGGTACCAATGGCGGCCATTCTCGGACCAACGTCGGAAAGGACCCTCCCCCCATGAGTGAAACAAAAGCCATCGGCGGCGCCCAGTACAAGGATGTCGGCGCCGACTACTTCGAGAAGCGCACCCTCAAGCGCAGCGCAGGAACCTGGGGCATCTGGGGCCTCGGCGTCGCCGCTGTGATCTCGGGCGAGTTCTCGGGCTGGAACTTCGGAACCTCCACCGCCGGCTTCGGCGGGATGGCCATCGCGGTGATCATCGTGATCGTCATGTACTTCACGATGTACTTCTCGATCGGCGAGATGGCGGCCGCGATGCCGCACACCGGCGGCGCATACTCCTTCGCCCGCGCTGGGCTCGGGCCGTGGGGCGGATTCATCACCGGACTCGCGGAGTCGATCGAATACGTCATGACGACGGCCGTCGTCGTGTACTTCTCAGCCTTCTACCTCAACAGCGCGCTCGACGCCTTCTTCCACTTCCAACTGCCGAGCTGGGTGCTCTGGGTGGTCCTCTACGCGGTGTTCGTCGTCGTCAACTGGAGCGGCGCGTCGATCGGGTTCCGGCTCGCCATCGTCGTCTCGATCATCTCCCTGGCGATCCTGGCCATCTTCCTCGTCGTGGCCTTCGCGACCGGCGGTTTCGACCCGTCCAAGCTCTGGGATGTCAAGCCGGATGCGGGGCAGAGCACCTTCCTGCCGCACGGCTTCGGCCCGGTGCTGCTGGTGATCCCCTTCGCGATGTGGTTCTTCCTCGGCATCGAGGAGCTGCCGCTGGCCTCCGAGGAGACGCACAACCCGTCCAAGGTCATCCCGCGCGCCGGCATCATCGCCCTGATCACCCTGACGGTCGCTGCGGTCGCGGTCTTCATCGTGAACACCGGCGTCCTCGGCGCGGTCGCCACCCAGAAGTCGGGTCAGCCGCTGCTGGACGGGTTCGCCCTGATGGTGCCGAAGGAGCTGATCGGCGTGCTGGCTCTCGCTGCCCTGATCGGACTGCTCGCCTCGCTGCAGGGCATCATGTACGCATACGGCCGCAACCTGTACTCGCTGTCGCGGGCCGGCTACTACCCGAGCGCGCTCTCGCTCACCGGCAAGAAGCAGACCCCGCTGGTGGCGCTGATCGTGGGCGCCGTGATCGGACTCATCGCCCTGGTGGTGGTGGACTCGGCCGGCGGAACGGGAGGCGCAGCCGGCGCGGTCGTGCTGAATATCGCCATCTGGGGAGCTGTCGTCTCGTACCTCATGCAGATGATCGCCTTCGTCGTGCTGCGCATCCGCTTCCCGAAGGCGCTGCGGCCGTACAAGAGCCCGACCGGCATCGCCGGGGCCGTCATCGCCGGCGTGATCTCGGCGGCGATCTTCATCGCATTCCTCTTCAACGCCCCCTACGTCACGGCGATCATCGCGATCGCCATCGTCTACGTGATCGGCCTGATCGTGTTCGCGGTGTGGGGCCGCAAGCGGCTCGTGCTCGCCCCCGAGGAGGAGTACGCCCTCAGCGGGGGCCTGCACCGCGACCCGGAGGCGGAAGGCTACGACGCCATGGAGAAGGAGGTCTTCGGCGAGACGAAGCCCTAGACGGAGCGTCCCGGCGCGCGCGAGGCCGTCGCCCGGGCGGGTCCCGGCGCGCGCGAGGCCGGGGCGATCACTCCTGGGACGCGCGCCTCGACGCCGGCCGCCGCCGCACCAGGCCGTCGCAGATCAACTCGGCGAGCTCTGCGAGTTCCGTGGCCGACTCCTCCGACTCCTCCGACTCGCCGTCCGCCTGCTCGGCGAACGGCCGCATGGTCAGGACAGCTACCCAAGCCTGAGCCGCCGCCCGGACCCGGGTCGCCGGAACCGGCCTCGGCAGGCTGCCCCGCAGCACCCGTTCGATCAGGATCCGCAGTTGGCCGTGATGCTCGAGCAGGTTGGCCTTCACCTCGGGGTGGGCGCGCTGCTCGCGCCAGAGGATGACCCGCAGCGCCTCGGAGCCGCCCTGGATCTCGCGGATCCTGTCGGTCAGGTTCAGCAGCGATCGTGCCGGGTCGCCCGGCTCGACGATTTCCGCAGTGTTGATCGGCCCGAGGCCGAGGCGCTCGGCGGCCAGGGCGCGCAGCAGGTCGGCCTTGGCTGGGAAGTAGTAGAACAGCAGCCCCTTCGGGACCGCTGCGAGCTTGGCGATGGTCGAGGTCGCGGTCGCGTCGAAACCGTGCGCGGCGAAGAGCTGCTCCGCCGCGTCCAGGATGCGCACCCGCGCGCCGAGCGTTTCGGACATCCGTCAACCCTTCATGGTCGGAAGACGGATGGGGACGACAGCCGCGCTGCCGCCCCCATCCACCAGCACTGTCAGTGGGCTATCGCCTCATGGTGCACCCGGGAACTGGGCTGGATCGCGAGCGCCGAGACGATGAGCGCCACCGCGCCGGCGATCCACGAGGTCCACGCGACGCCGGTCTGAGCGGCGTAGACGCCGATCCACGGGGAGATGAACAGCAGCACGCCGAGTGCCAGCTGAACCCATTCCGTCACCACCATGCCCGGCTGCGCGAGATTCCACACGCCGGAAGCGACGAGCAGGATGCCGAAGACCAGCATCAGGATCAGGGATGCCCCTGCCGGGGTCGTCCACAGCGTCGCCAAGGCCGCATACAGCCCCGCGACCACTGCTACCCAGTCTTGCCACCGTGTCCACTTCTTCATGAAACCAACCTCCTCTTTCAGGTTTGGCGGCTCCCTCTTGGGGGTCGGTGTCAGCCTAGTTTCGATTGACCGACCGGTCAAGGTTTCTGAGCATGCCCCGCATCGGCGAGACGTGCTGGGCGAGCGACTCAGGCCATCGACTCACGCCAGGGAGAGGAAGAGCTTCTCGAGCTGCGCCTTGTCGGGTTCCGGGTCATCCTGCTTGACGCATCTCTCGAGCGTGCTCGCGATGATGGCGAAACCCGCACGGTCCAATGCGCTCGAGGCCGCGGCCAGCTGCGTGACCACGCTCGTGCAGTCCTTGCCCTCATCGATCATCCGGATCACCGCGGCGAGCTGCCCCTGCGCCCGGCGCAGCCGGTTGAGCACGGGCTTCATGTCAGTCGGGTCGAGATCCATCGTTCCTCCGTGCTCGGGCGCGATGCGCCATGCTCCATGATACCCCTGCCGTATTCTTGGATACCTGCTAGGGTATCTGCGGCACCAGGGCGCGAGAGGCTCGGCCCGCGCTCCAGGTGAGGTATCCCCCGTCCAGGTTGACCGCGTCGCGGCCCAGCTGCGCGAGCAGGCGGACCGCGGTGTGGCCGCGCTGGCCGACCTTGCAGTGAACGATCAGCCGCCGTTGAGGGATCTCGCCGATCCGCGCGCGGATGTCGTCGAGCGGGATGTTGATCGAGCCGGGGATCGCCCCCTCGGCGTACTCGCGCGCCGTCCGCACATCGATGAGGACGGCGCCTCCGGCCAGTTCCTGCTCGAGCTCGTGCCACTGCACGGAGCGCGTGAGCCCCTCGAGCGCGTTGAGCGCCACGTAGCCGAGCATGTTCACGGGATCCTTCGCCGAAGAGAACTGCGGCGCATATGCCAGTTCGAGGTCCGAGAGCCCGGATGCGGTGATCCCTCCGGCCATCGCGGTCGAGATCACATCGATCCGCTTGTCGACGCCATCCCCGCCGACGCCCTGCGCGCCGAGGATCTCGTCCGTGTTCGCGTCGATGACGAGCTTGAGCGACATCGACTGGGCTCCGGGGTAGTACCCGGTGTGGGAGGCGGGGTGGGTGTGGATGACGCGGATCTCGCGGCCCTTTGCCCGCAGCAGCTTCTCGTTCCAGCCGGTGGCGGCGATCGTGAGGCCCATCAGGCCGACGACGGCGGCCCCGGCGGCGGCGCGCACCCGGATCCTCGTGCCGGCGATCGCATCCGCGACGAGGCGGCCGTGACGATTCGCGAGCCCGGCGAGAGCGATGAGCCGCTGCTCCCCTGAGATCGCGTCGGTCTTCTCCACCGCGTCGCCGATCGCATAGATCGACGGGTCGTTGGTGCGCAGCTGGTCGTCGACCCGGATGCCGCCGCGCTCGCCCAGTTCGATGCCGGCGGCGACAGCCAGCGAGGTCTCGGGCCGCACCCCGATCGAGGCGATCACGAACTCCGCCGGAACCACGCTGCCATCGCTGAGCGTGGCAGTGCCCGATCCCAACTCGGTCACCTGAGTGCCCAGGCGCAGGTCGACGCCGGCCTGCAGGAGGCGCTCGGCGACGGGGGAGGCCATCTCGGGGTCGAGGGGCGGCAGCACCTGGTCGCCGAGTTCGACGAGCGTGACCTCGAGGCCGCGGTGGACGAGGTTCTCGACCATCTCGAGGCCGATGAACCCGGCGCCGATCACCAGGGCGGTTCGCGGCGCGGCGGACAAGGCGCTCATCGCGGCGTCGACATCCTCGATGTCGCGCAGGGTCAGCATCCGCTCGCCACCGGGGATCGGAGGCCGCACGGGGGTGGCGCCGGGTGAGAGCACGAGGACGTCGTAGCGCTCGACGGACTGCTCGCCCGAGTGCAGCTCGCGCACGCTCACGGTCTTCGCCACGCGGTCGATCGCCGTGACTTCGTGGTCGACGCGCACGTCGATCCCGAAGCGCGAGCCGAGCGATGCCGGCGTCTGCAGGAGCAGGCTCTCGCGCTGCTCGATGACGCCGCCGAGGTAGTAGGGAAGGCCGCAGTTGGCGAACGACACGTGGCCGCTGCGCTCCAGGACGAGGATGTCGGCATCCTCCATCAGGCGGCGAAGGCGGGTCGCTGCGGACATGCCGCCCGCGACGCCGCCGATGATGATGATGCGCTGTCCGGTCATGCCGCCAGTATAGAATACCCCAGGGGGTATTACAAGAAGCGCGCCCCGATGCTCAGGCGGGTCGAAAGTCCCTGCCCGCCGCGCGCGCGGCGGCATACCGTTGGCTCATCGGCCGGAGGGACGGACCGAGCTCAAGGCGATCCGGAAGGGATGAACCCATGGACGAGTCCGTCGTATGGTTCGAGAACGTCGGCATGCACGATGTGCCGCGGGTGGGCGGCAAGAACGCCTCGCTCGGGGAGATGACGCGCAACCTGGTGAGCGCCGGCATCCGCGTCCCGGACGGTTTCGCGACCACAGCCGCCGCGTACCGCGCCTTCATCGCCGCGAACGAGCTGGAGCCGGCCATCCGCGCCGAACTGGAGAAGCACCGCAGCGGCAAGGCGACCCTGCGTGAGACCGGCGAGACCCTGCGGGAGCTGTTCCTGGGCGGCGAGTTCCCGCCCGACATCGCCGCGTCGATCGTGGACAGCTATCGCACCCTCGGCGAGCGCGCCGGCATCCCCGGGCTGTCGGTGGCCGTGCGCAGCAGCGCCACGGCCGAGGACCTGCCCGAGGCGAGCTTCGCGGGTGCGCAGGAGACCTTCCTCAACATCGTCGGCGAGCGCGACCTGCTCGACGCCTGCCGCAAGTGCTACGCCTCGCTGTTCACCGACCGCGCCATCAGCTACCGCGAGGCCAAGGGCTTCGACCACCTCGACGTCGCCCTGTCGATCGGGGTGCAGCGGATGGTGCGCTCCGACCTCGGCGGATCGGGCGTGATGTTCTCGATCGACACCGACACCGGATTCCCCCGGGTCGCCGTCATCAGCGCGGCATGGGGACTGGGCGAGATGGTCGTGCAGGGGGCCGTCGATCCCGACCGGTACCTGGTGTTCAAGCCGCTGCTGAGCCAGCCGGATGTCTCGCCGATCATCGACAAGATGGTCGGGGCCAAGGCGCGCAAGATGGTCTACAGCCATGGAGGCACCGCGCGGACCCGGGTGATCAACACGCCGGTCCGCGAGCAGCGCGCCTTCGTGCTCTCCGACGCCGAGATCCTCGAACTCGCCCGCTGGGCCGTGCTCGTCGAAGACCACTACCAGCGCCCGATGGACATGGAGTGGGCCCGCGACGGCGTGACCGGTGAGCTGTTCATGGTGCAAGCCCGGCCGGAGACCGTCCAGGCGCTGCGCAGTACCACGAAGTTCGAGCAGCACCACCTCACCCAGGAAGGGCCGCTGCTGCTCTCGGGCGCCGCGATCGGCGACGCGATCGCGACCGGGACCGCCTGCGTCATCCGCGACCCCTCCCAGATCGACGACTTCCGCGACGGGGCGATCCTGGTCGCCGAGATGACGGACCCCGACTGGGTGTCGATCATGACCCGCGCATCCGGCATCGTCACCAACCACGGCGGCTCGACGAGCCATGCGGCCATCGTGAGCCGCGAGCTGGGCATCCCGGCCGTGGTCGGCACCGGGACCGCGACCGAAATGCTCGCGGACGGCCAGGCGATCACGCTGTCGTGCGCCGAGGGCGACATCGGCCACGTCTACGACGGGGTGCTGAGCTTCGAGACCGAGGAGATCGACCTGGGCGCGCTGCCGGCGACCCGCACGGCGATGATGGTCAACGTCGCGAGCCCCGAAGCGGCGTTCCGCTGGTGGCGCCTGCCTGCGGCGGGCGTGGGGCTCGCCCGCATGGAGTTCATCATCAACAACCTGATCAAGATCCACCCGATGGCGCTCGTCCACCCGGAGCGGGTGACCGATGAGGCCGAGCGCCGGCAGATCCGAGCCCTGACAGCCGGCTTCGACGACCCGAAGGAGTTCTTCGTCCAGACCCTGGCGCTCGGCCTCGCCAAACTGGCCTCCCCGTACCACCCGCACGACGTGATCGTCCGGCTGAGCGACTTCAAGACCAACGAGTACGCCCACCTGATCGGGGGCAAGGCCTTCGAGGCGACCGAGGAGAACCCGATGCTCGGGTTCCGCGGCGCCTCGCGCTACTACGACCCGAAGTACCGGGAGGGATTCGCGCTGGAGTGCCAGGCGCTCAAACGGGCCCGCGAGCAGATCGGCTTCGGCAACATCATCGTGATGGTGCCGTTCTGCCGCACCCCCGCCGAAGCCGATCGCGTGCTCGCCGAGATGGCGAAGAACGGGCTGGTGCGCGGGGAGAACGGCCTGCAGGTCTACATGATGTGCGAGATCCCTGCCAATGTGATCCGCGCGGCCGAGTTCGCCGAGCGATTCGACGGCTTCTCGATCGGCTCCAACGACCTCACCCAGCTGGTGCTCGGAGTCGACCGCGACTCCGCCGAGCTGGCGGAGCTGTTCGACGAGCGCGATCCGGCCGTCCAGTGGATGATCGCCGAAGCCATCGACAAGGCGCACGAGGCCGGGATCAAGATCGGGATCTGCGGGCAGGCGCCCAGCAACTACCCGGAGTTCGCCGAGTTCCTGGTCGCACAGCGCATCGACTCGATCTCGCTCAACCCCGACAGCTACCTGCGCACCATCCCGCACATCGCCGACGCGGAGGCGCAGCAGCTGACCGCGGCGCGCTGAGCACTGCTCCGGGCGGCCGCGCGCCGCGGAGGCTCCGCCGCCGCTAGCTCGGCCGCCCCGTCGGCGCGAGCCTCGCGGTTCGGCCGCCGTCGTGCACCACCACGTCGCCGAGCGCCTCGTCGATCTTCGCCATCGCATCGGCCGGGATCGTCACCCCGGAGGCCTTCGCGTTCTCGCCGACCTGCTCCGGGCGCGACGCGCCGATGATCGCCGACGCCACGTTCGGGTTCTGCAGCACCCACGCGACCGCGAGCTGCGCCATCGTCAGGTCGAGCTCGGCCGCGATCGGGGCGAGCTTCTGCACCCGGTGCAGCACCTCCTCGCGCAGGAACACCCTGATCGTCTTCTCGCCGCCCTTGGAGTCCGTTGCGCGGCTGCCCGCCGGCAGCGGCGCGCCGGGCTGGTACTTGCCTGCCAGCACGCCCTGCGCCACCGGCGACCAGACGATCTGCGAGATCCCGAGCTCGACCGAGGTCGGAACGACCTCCTCCTCGATCACGCGCCACAGCGCCGAGTACTGCGGCTGGTTCGAGATCAGCTGGATGTTGAGCTCCTTCGCCAGCGCGTGAGCCGCCCGCAGCTGCTCGGCGGTCCACTCGCTGACCCCGATGTACAGCGCCTTGCCCTGGCGCACCACGTCGGCGAATGCCTGCATGGTCTCCTCGAGCGGGGTCTCGGTGTCGTAGCGGTGCGCCTGGTACATGTCGACGTAGTCGGTCTGCAGCCGGGTCAGCGAACCCTCGATCGACTCCATGATGTGCTTGCGGCTCAGCCCCGAATCGTTCGGGCCCATCGGCCCGGTCGGCCAGTACACCTTGGTGAAGATCTCCAGAGATGCCCGGCGCTCCCCCTTCAGCGCTTCTCCCAGCACGGTCTCGGCCGCGGTGTTGGCATAGGCGTCGGCCGTGTCGAAGCTGGTGATCCCGGCATCCAGCGCCGCGCGCACGCAGGCGAGCGCTGTGTCGTTCTCGACCTGCGAGCCGTGGGTGAGCCAGTTGCCGTAGGTGATCTCGGAGATCTTGAGGCCGGAGTTGCCGAGGTAGCGGAAGTCCATGGTCCGAGCCTACGACTGCGGCTGAGGGGCGGCAGCCCGATCGTGCTTACGCGTCTTTCGGACGAAGCCCCTTGGAGCAACGCAATGACGCGCCCTGGATGCGTGACCTGGACCCGGATTGCCATGAACCGCGTGGGATATCGCTACTCCGTCGGCAGGGCGCCGCGTTCCCGCTCGAGGAACAACCACAGCCCTGCGATCACGGTGACCATGGCCGCGAATGCGATCAGTGCGACGTACGGCACGACCGCGATGGCGGCGGCTCAGACCGCGATCGAGATGACTGGGCGTCATGACCAAATCATGACCTCGGGCTCGCTACGGCAGCAGGTCAAAGTATTCGGTACGGGCTTTCATCGCGTGGATGAGCAGCTCGTTCCCGCTGTCGAAGACGAGCACGACCGTCTCGAGGAGCCGGCCCGATGTGTCGAAGCCAAGGCGGAACTGACGCGCCGGGCTGTCGTCATCGAGATACGAGACGAAGGCCGGATGCTGCGCGGCCTGGATTCCGTCCTCAGCGCTCGTCGTCGGGGCTCACTCCGTGCTTCAGAGCTGCTGCGTGGACGTTCGCTACGCGACGTTGACCCAGTCCCGGACAGCGGCTCGGATCGCCTCGGAGCGGCTCACGTGCTCGCGCTCGGCTCGGGCCGCTAGAGCGTCGAGCAGGGTCTTGTCCATACGGACCGGCACGACCTCGCTGGCACCGTTGCCCAGCGGCCTACGGCCTCGCTTGCGAAGCTGCTCGACTGGGTAGCCTGCTTCCGCCTCTTTCGCCCACTCTTCAACTTGCGCTTCGCCTACCGCGACGCCGTTTATCTTCTCCTGAGCCACCCGATTATCGTAATACGGAATGGTGAATGATCCAAGAGCTCCTGCTGCCTGCGACTCAACGAGCCTGGCGGAGGTAGGCATCATGACGAAATCATGACCCGGCGGAACGCCGCCCGGTGGTCTTCTTCGAGCGCTTCCTTTCGGCAGCGATCGCCTGCTTTGCCATGATCAGGTAGTCCTCACGGGTGTCCGTCAGCACAACGGAATCTTCGCCGTATGCCGCAAAGGCGATGTCGATCAGTTCCTCAGGATCTGTAATGCCTGCCTGGCGAGCGAGGATCGCGAGATCGAAGAGATGTTGATCTCGCGATGCAGCTAGCTTCATGGCAATCAACTCTTCGACAGTCGCGATGGTCACCGTCACCCCGGTCGAATCGGCGGGCGCTCGCGATCCCGGGGGGATGAATGATGTGCCATTCGCGTTGAGCCACGTTGGCGACAGGCCCATCTCTTCCGCGATCTTTCCGACTACTCGCAATACTGCCGGCCCGGGCGTCACCGCAGCTTCGATGTCGGTCGTGAATCGCGTCTCGCGATCGTCCGGAAACAGAAGCGCCATGGCTGAACCACCGATGACGTGCACCTGAGCGTCAATCCCTTCGTCTGTCAGCCGCTCCTTCAGCACGTCGAGCAACTGGCGGACTTCATAGGGATCCATCCGATGTTCGTCGGTCGCCATCAGGCGCGCGACAGGCTTCGCTCATCGATGAAGATGTTGAGCCGCCTCAGATGTTCAGGAGTTGTCTTCTTTGCACGCTCCCGAAGCGCTGGGAAGTCCGAAACAAACCAGGGCTCCGCGAGCTTGCTCGCCTTAGTCCATGCGGGACGCTTCGAACGCGGCAGCGCGTCAGCAAACAACGCACGCATGAGCGTGTCCCATCGCTTGTCCGGCAGAGCCGTGGGAGCAAGGGCGATTTCCGACGGATCAACAAACTCTGCGTTGTCGCGTAGTTCCTTAACAGCGTGCGTCAGTAGCCGTAGCGGAAACGTCGAATCCTTGCTCGAGATGAGCGAATCGGCGAGCGACTCCGCGACACGGTACGGCGCGTACCGTGACATGCGATTTTCCGCACCAGCTGTCAGCCGAAGGCTCGCCCCCATCGCCGCGAGAGCTTCACGCAGTGAGTTGAGTTTGATCGTGCCTTCGGACTCAGAGCGCTCGAGTTGAGAAATGGCGCTCGGGGTAACTCCCAGCCGCTTTGCGAGTTCATTGACACTGATCCCAGCCGCAAGTCGTGTCGACTTGATCGTCGATGCCACTTTTCATCCCTCCTAGTTCTCTGATTTTAGCTGTAGCTACATTTCTGTCATCCAAGATAGCAAACTTCCGCGCGTGATGCTGGGAGAATGCGAGCGCCTCGGCGCCGGCAGATGTGGGCGTCCGCGGCGGCGGCGATGGCAACGTCAACGTCGTCATCGCCATCGAGGTGCCGGTCGAAGATCACGATCAGGTGTTCCGGAGAGATCGCTGGACCGCCAGCAAGCGGGTCGGCAACAGAGTGAGAGCGAGGGTCCGCCTGGCTGGGGTCGACGATCTCGACCACGATCCGCTTCACCGGCACCATCATGACGAAATCATGACTCCCGCCTGCTCGGTACGAACAAAGCCCCGCACCTGGCGAGAGGTAACGGGGCTTCGAGTACACCCCCCGGGACTTGAACCCGGAACCCACTGATTAAGAGTCAGTTGCTCTG